>JAADGJ010000040.1 GCA_013152435.1 Chloroflexota bacterium
GAAGGGGGTTTGGGGGATGAGGGCCGTTTTCCCTCGGTCGATGATCAGGGGAATGTCTTGCGTCGGGCGACACGCAGGGTGTTCCTACCACTCCGATTTCCATCACCGACTTTGAAAAAGCCCTGAACCAGGACAGCCATCACCAGAGCCCCGTCGCGTCGTCATGAGAGAAAGAGGGCAACCGCATGACCCATTGCTCCGGTTCTCTCCGCATGCTATATAGGGAGAAGCCCTGGAGCGAATTCCATAGGACCCTGGAGAAGGGATGAGAGAAATCCGCCTTCCAGAACACAACCCGATCACCCTGACCCATGTGTGGTACGCACTGCCCGGCCTCATCCTGCTCGCGGCGATCTGGGGATCCGGCCAGATCGCCCCCAACGATTTCTGGTGGCATATCCGCACGGGAGAGGTGATCCTGTCCACCCGACATATCCCCCGGGTGGACCTCTACACGTTTACGCACCCGGGCGAGCCCTGGATCTATCAGGCGTGGCTCATGCAGATCGGCCTGTACCTGATCTATCGGGCCGGTGGAGCGCCCCTGTCGCTCTTCGTCCACGCCCTGCTCATCGTCGGCGGGTACCTGCTCCTACAGCGAGGCCTGCTCCGGATCACCCGGGGGAACGTCCGGCTGTCCGCCGTCCTGACGATCCTGGCCGCCGTGTTGGGCATGGAGAACTGGGCCGTCCGCCCACAGGGGATCTCCTTCCTTCTATTTGGTTGGACGCTGTTTTTGCTCATCGGTTACCAGCACGGCCGCAAGGCCGCCCTCTGGCTGCTTCCTCCGACCTTCCTCCTCTGGGTGAACGCACACGGCGGCTTCATCTTCGGTCTGGCGCTGGTGGGCAGCTTCGTCCTCGGCGAGCTCTGGGACGCCTGGCGTCAGAGGCAGCCCCTGCCGCTTCGTGAGGTCGCCCTTCCCGGGGCGACGGCGCTCGCCGCCCTGGCGCTCAACCCGGTCGGCCCGCTGGGCATCGCCCGGTACGTCCTCAGCTTCGTGCAACACCGCGGCACACGCACGCTGAACCTGGAGTTCCAGCCGCTCACCATCCGAACGCTCTCGGGCGCCCTGTTCGTGACCCTCGTCATCCTCCTGATGGCCATCCTGCTGCGCCGCCGATATCGCCCCAGCACCTTTGAGACGTTGGCCCTGCTGGGGTTCGGGCTCCTGGCGCTGTGGGCGATCCGAAATCCGCCCTGGTTCGGGCTCGTGGCTGCGCTGGTGGCGGCACGGGCGCTGGCCATGACGCCGGGCCAACGGAAGGTCCCGCGCCCCCGCCGTCGAGCCGACGCGATCCTCCTGCTCACCCTGATCGCGTTGGACATCATCTGCCTGCCATGGTTCCGCAGCGCGTTTCCGCAATGGAGGGAACGCCGCGGTGTGATCATGCGGGACACCCCCATCGCCGCCACCGCCTACGCGTGCGAACACCTCCCCGCGGACGCCCGCATCTTCAACGAGATGGGCTACGGCAGCTACATCATCTGGGGATGTCCTCGCCTGCCGGTCTTCATCGACACCCGGGTGGAGCTGTATCCACTGGAGGAGTGGCAGGACTACCTGGCCATCAGCATCGCCCGGTACGACTGGCAACGGCTGCTGGACCGATATGGGATTACGCACCTATTGCTGAGCGCCGGGAACCAACCGTATCTTATCGAGGCGGCCTCCGAATCCCCCTGCTGGAAGGAGCTCTACCGGGATGAGATCAGCGCCATCTTCGAGCGAGTAGGAGAGGGCATATGCCCAAAGCCTTGACCGTGCCAAGACGCTCCCTGGTGCGCCTCGGGCTTGCCCTGACGCTGGCGGCATTGGCCTGGGAGCTCTGGCGTTGGGCGGGACAGGGGTTCACCTTCCACATCGACGATTTCGTCGAGTACTGGGCGGCCGGCCGGCTGTTCCTGTCCGGCGGCAACCCCTACGACCCGCCGAGCCTCCTCCGGGTACAGCGATCGGTCGGATGGGCGGATCCCCAGCCGCTCATGATGTGGAATCCCCCCTGGACGCTGGCGCTGGTGATCCCGTTCAGCCTGCTCCCCTACACCCTGGGGCGCATCGCCTGGTTCATCTCACAGACGGGGTTCCTGCTGCTCAGCGGCGGCCTGTTATGGCGGATCTACCAACCTCATGACCGGCGCGTGTGGCCCGGGCTGGTGCTCAGCATGATCTTCGTGCCCTCCCTGTTCGCGATCCGCATGGGGCAGATCGCCCCATTCCTGCTGGCGGGTTGGGTGGGCTTTCTATGGTTCCAGCGCCAACGGCGCGACGTGCTGGCCGGAGCCTGTCTGGCGCTCCCGGCCGCCAAGCCCCACCTGCTCTACCTATTCTGGATCCTCCTCCTCCTGTGGGTATGGCAGAACCGGCGATGGAAGATCCTGGCCGGCCTGGCGGCAACCCTCATGCTGACGACCGGGCTGCTGATGGCCCGATCCCCCGCCCTGCCGGCGCAATACCTGGCCACCTTCACCCAGGAGCCGCCGCTGTACTGGGCGACGCCCACCATCGGGGCCATTCTGCGGCTCATCTTCGGGATCGACCGGTCCTGGCTGCAGTTCCTGCCGCCGGCCCTGGGGGCCCTACTGGGCCTGTTCCTCATGCGGCGATGGGGGAGCGGATGGACCTGGGAGGACAGAGGGCCACTTATCCTACTCCTGTCCGTGAGCACGGCCGCCTTTGGATGGTCCCTGGATCAGCCGATCCTGCTCCCGGCGATCATCCTCTCCTTCGCTCGCGCGTGGCGAACGCCGCAGAGTCGAACGATCTGGCTGGTCGCCTTCGGGATAGTGGAGATCCTGGCTCTGAGCTTCAACCTGCTCAGCATCTCGGACATCTGGTATGTATGGCTCGCGCCGGCGTGGCTATGCGTGTATCTCCTCTCCACGCGAGTCGCGCCCCATCCTGAGCCCTCCTCCCCGCACACCTGACGCCGAACGCCGCCGCTGACGTCTCCGCGACGTTCCATCATTCTTATAGAAGCCCCCCGCCAACCGGGCGCAACCAACAGCCCCCCTCGATCCCAGAAGCCCCATATATGGGCGATGACGCGAGAAAAGGACGATATAGCTCCCCAGTTCCCGGCGGGAGCGAGGAACTGGACTCCAGTACCATTGAATGTTCCCCCCTATCTGGCATATACTCAGGGTGCAACAAGAGGGGCGTATCAAGATCACCTAGGCAACCGCCCCGGAGGCCTAAGCAGTGAGCTTGAACCCATACACTACTGACTTCATGGAGTCATAACCATCATATGGATGAGGAGGGTGAAAATGCGTAATTGGACCGATGTGATCCACTGGCTGAAGCTGTGGCTGGGTGCACTGGATGATGAGAGCGGCCAGGACCTGGCTGAGTACGGACTCATCATCGCCTTGATCGCGGTCGTCGCCATCGGCGCTTTGACAGTGCTCGGCAACAGCATCACGGGCGTGTTCAGCACCATTGCAGCTTCCCTATAACGGCCGTTCTGGCCAGAGGGTTCTTGCATAACGCACGAAGTAGGAAAACGGGCCGGGGCATCGTACCCAGGCGGCGGGGTTGCCTTTAAGCGACCTGAGTTTGGGACAATCAGAGATAGAACAAGTGCAGGGGGGTCCTGGGAGCACACCCGGGGCCCCCTTGCCACGAGGGCAGCTTTTATGGGGCGTCGGCAGAGGGGTCAAAACCTGGTTGAACTGGCACTGCTATTACCATTGCTTGTGGCCATCACCGCCCTCGTGCTGGACGCCGGACGCGGGCTACAGGCATACATGGTGCTCATCAACGCGTCTCGCGAGGCAGTGCGATACGCGTCGTCCAATCCCACCGACACCGCCGGGATCACGGACATCGCCCTGGCGGAGATTCAACGGGGTGGGTTGTCCACGGCCAACGCGAGCGTCAGCGTCTCGGGCTCCACGCCCGGGAGCCCGGTCCAGGTCACGGTCACTTACCAAATGCCGCTCGTATTCAATGTACTGGGCACATCACAGCTCACGATCCAGGCAAGCTCGGAAGCTGTGGTTTACTGACGATGACCAGATCATCGCAACTCCAAAAGAGGCATCAGGACGCAGGCACGGGGCAAAGCCTCGTCGAGTTTGCCACGAGCCTGTTCGTGCTGATGGTCTTTATCCTGATCGTGTTCGACTTCGGCCGTGGCATCTACGCGTATACCGTGCTCTCGGCAGCCGCGCAAAGCGGCGCACGATACGCGATCACCAATCCCAGCGACACGGTCGGGATTCAGAACACCGTCACCAGCAACGCCATCGGCCTGGACCCCGCCCAACTCACGACGACGGTGTCCCAGCCGGACTCGAACACAGTCGTCGTCACCGTGACGTATGACTTCACCGTGATCACGCCCATACTCGCGCAGATCATAGGGAATAACGGGACGCTGAACTTACAGACCTCGGCAGCCATGCGGCTGTATTGAACGAGTGATCAACGGCGGGTGACACTTGCTTTCGCCCGCACATGAGCCCAACGGGCGCCTCTGAAGAAAGGCCTGCCGAGAGGGCGAGGTGAGAAACCATGTACCGAAGATTATGGCGGCACATGCGAGGAGAAGAGGGTCAATCCCTGGTGGTCATCGCGCTGGCCATGGTCGCGCTGCTCGGAATGGCATCGCTGGCCATTGACGGCGGCTACGCCTACGCCCAACACCGGCGCATGCAGAACGCGGCCGACCTGGCCGCTCTGGCGGGCGCCCGAGCATTGGGCATGGGGCGCACCGCCAGCGAGATCGACCAGGAGATCAACTACTACGCTCAGGCCAACGGCGCGAGCAGCGTCTCTTACTACTTCATCGACGCGAACGGGCAACCGGTCGCGACACCGGACCAGGCGAGAGGGGTTCACGTCAACACGCAGACCACGTTCAACACCTTCCTGGCCGCCGTCGTCGGGATCAATCAATTGAGCGCCTCAGCGGAAAGCGAGGCCGAGCTGTACGGCCTGGGCGGCGCGTCGAATCTCCTGCCCATCGCCGTGCACGAGGACAATTTCCAGTATCTCCAGGTCTACGAGCTATGGGATGACAACCACGAGGCGCCGGGCGCCTTTGGATGGATCGACTGGGACGGCGGAGGCGGCGGCCTCCACGAGCTGGCCGACAACATCGCCAACCCCAGCAACAGCGGATACTGGCGGGTGGGCGATCTAGTCCCGGCCGAACCCGGCGTCAAGGCGGGTGCCCCCGTCCGAAACGCGCTCAATCTATGGAAAAACCGGAACATCACCCTGATCATCTATAACCAGGTCACCGGGCAGGGCTCGAACACGCGCTACACCATCTCCGGGTTCGGCGAGTTCGTCCTGACGGACTACCGGTTCCAGGGGCCCAACAAGCGCATCTGGGGATACTTCATCCGTCGCGTGACCGCCGGTGAACCGGGCGGGCCGGAATTCGGCCTCCAGGGAGTACGACTGAGAGAATGAACACTGCACAGAAGCCCATCGAGGCATCAGGCAACGCCAAGATTCACCGCCGGCCCCTGCGAGAGTGGGCCATCAATATCACAGCCGCCCTGTTCTGGGCGTTCTACGCGGCGGTGTTCCTGAAAAAGGCGCTGGCCACGCGCGATTTCATGAGCCTGGGGCTGTGGCTCTACTACTCGCTGGTCGTATGGCTGTTCATCACGCGGGCGCCGGCTAAGCGAAGCGCCCCCTGGCCCATCACCCTGGTCGCGCTCTGCAGCATGGCGCTGCCGGTGGTTGGGCTCTCGCAGGCCCCCAGGGGACATCTCCTGCCGGGGATTCTGGTGCAGGGGGTGGCTTTGGTGGGTATGTTCATCGCCACCGCCTCGCTGGGGCGGAGCTTCGCCATCGCCCCCGCCGACCGGGGGCTGCGCACCACCGGTCCCTACCGGTGGGTCCGGCACCCCCTGTACGCGAGCGAATTGTTGTTCTACGTCGGCTATCTATTGGCGAACTGGTCATGGCGAAACGCCTTCATCCTTGGCGTTGCCGTCATGCTGATCCTGTTTCGCATTTATCACGAGGAGCGCCTGATCACGGGCTACGACCGATATACCCATCAGGTGCGTTGGCGTCTGATCCCGTGGGTTTGGTAACTCGGAAGAAGTGGATTGGGAGGGCTTCATGCAACGGAAACGCGGAATGATCTGGCTGATCACGGGGCTGCTGTTCGCCTTGCTGGCGGGCATACTGACCTTTCGTATCCTGGCGCAGGCCACGGAAGCGGCCAGCGAGGTACAGGAAGTCCATCTGAGCCCCGTCGTGGTGGCCCTTCAGGACATTCCATTGCGCACGGTGATCGAGGAAAGCCAGGTCTCGGTGAAGCAGATCCCCACGGAGCTGGTGCCCGAAGGCGCGGCCACCTCCATCTCGGACGTCGTCGGCAAGATCCCGAAACAGAACATCGCCGCCGGGGAGGTCCTGCTCATGCAGCGGCTGGTGGAGCCAACCGTGAAGGGAAAGGACATCGCCTTCACGATGCCGGAGGACAAGGTGGTCATCGCGTTGCCCGCGTCCGACCTGATGAGCCGCGTCGGGTTCCTGAAGCCCGGGGATCGAGTGGATCTCCTGTTCACCCTCCCCGTCCCTGACACGGCCGGGGAACGGCTGTACACCCTGGACGCCATCCAGAACCTGGAGATCGTGGGCATGGCGATGCCGCCACTCCTGAGCAAGCAGAGCAGCGGAGACGCCCAGCCGCAGATGGCGTTAGCAAACGAGGGAGTTCTCTTCTTCGCCGTCAGCGCCCAGGACGCGCTGACCATCAAGTTCCTCAAGGACTCCGGCGCCATCATGGACATCGCGCTGCGGGCTCCTACCAGCGAGCAGCTGCTGGAGGCGGAGACCGTCGATCTACCTTACATCTTCGATCGATACCAGTTCTCGCAGTCGCCAGTGGCGACGCCGGAGTTGGAAGCGTCGACGGGGACGGGAGAGTGATCCCCCTGAGTCGGGATCGCACAAAAGGAATGAAGAAGGCCCCCCGGTGGCCATTCCACACATGATAGGAAAGAGAGCATAAGAGGCATGGACGAGATGAACGAGCAGCCCATCCGCACCCTGATCGTCAGCGCTGACCAAGGGCTTGTCGAGCAGATCCTGAAGGCTCTGGCCCTGCAGGATGACTTCACCATCACCGGGGTCGTGCAGAACCTGGAGGATGCGATCGCCCACGTTCAAGAGGTGACCCCGGACATCATCCTGGTAGGCGAGAGCCTGGAGGGGGAAGAGGAGCGCCTGCGCCGTCTGGCCATCCAGGCGCCCTTCGCCTCCGTGATCGCGCTATGCCCCCGAGAGGACATCCTCTGCGCGCAGAGGGCCCTGCTCGCGGGCGCCCGTGCCTTCGCGCCCACGCCCTTCAGCGACGAGGAGCTATGCACCGTCCTCCGGGAGGTGTACACGGTAGAGGCGGAGCGACGCAGGAAGCTGGGACAGGCCCCGGTACAACCGACACAGACGTCGGAGACAGGCGAACAAGACAAAGTCTTCGCCCTGCTCAGCCCCAAGGGAGGGGCCGGACGCTCGGTGATCGCGGCCAACCTCGCCATTCTGCTCCGCCAGGAGACGGACAAAGAGGTGCTGTTGATCGAGGCCCACCAATCCGTGGGCGATCTCGACACCATGCTGAACCTCGTGCCAACGTCGACCCTGGCCGACCTGGGGCCGGACACTCGCGACGTGGATGAGGATCTGCTGAGATCGATCTTGATCCAGCACGCCAGCGGCATCCAGGTCCTCCTGACCCCCAGCAAAAACGATGATCACCGACTCCCCGACCCGTCCGGGTTCGGGCGAATCCTCCAGCTGGCCAAGGAGACCTTCGACTACGTCGTCATCGACACCGGCCCCCTCACGGATCCGTACACCGGCGTCGTCCTGCAGCACGCCGATCGGGTTCTACTGGTGATCACGCCCGAGGTGCCGTCCCTGCACCGGGCCGCCGTCTTCCTGGAGGCGGCTCTGGAGAACGGCTTTCCACCCGACCGGATCCAACTGGTGGTGAATCGCTCCACCGCCCGGGGCGGGATCGGCCAACAGGATATCCAGGATCGTCTGCAGATCAGCGATCCGTTCCTGATCCCGGAGGACATCTCCCTGGTCACGTACTCGGTGAATCAGGGGATCCCGGTGGCGCTCAGCCACCCCAAGAGCGCCGTGACGACGTCCCTGTTCCACATGGCGCAGAAGCTGGTCAACGGCACAACCCAGCTGGCGAAAACGGGCCTCCCCGCAAAGGGGTGGAGCAAGCGCCTGCCCAAGCCGCTTCGCGGCCTGCTGAGCCACGCATGACCCGACGACGCAAGGACCCGGAGGTACGGTGACGATGTTGTTCTGGATTATCCCATTGATCATCATGTGGGCCGTGCTGGCCATATTCATCGGCGTGTACCGGATGACGGCTCCCGAGGCCAAGATCGAGTCTCGGCTTGAGTCGGTCCCGCTGGCCGCGCCCGCTCGCCCGCGCGCCCCTGCCTATCAGCAATCGCATCAGGTCTCCGGGTTCATCGCCCGGCAGCTGGCGCGCGTGGGGATCACGGACAAGATCGCCACCAGCCTGGCCCGGGCCAACCTCAAACTCACCGTCACCGAGTTCGTGCTCCTGTGCATCGGCCTGATCCTGGGCGCCTTCATCCTGGGGGCCCTGATCACCCGCCACGTGATCCCCGGCATCGCCCTGGCCATCATCGTGGCCTTCGTCCCCCGCTTCTACCTGAACCGCCGGGAGAGCCAGCGGCTGAAGGCGTTCCAGGACCAGCTTCCGGATACCCTGAACCTCCTGGTCAGCTCGCTCCAGGCCGGCTACGGCCTCCTGCACGCCATGGAGATGGTCGCGCAGGAGATGCCCGACCCGACGGCGGAGGAGTTCGGCAAGGTGGTGCGGGAGACGGCCCTGGGGTTCTCACTGCCGGAGGCCCTCACCCACCTGACCCACCGGGTCAACAGCGACGATCTGGATCTGGTCGTCACCGCCATCAGCGTCCAGCACGAGGTAGGCGGCAACCTGGCGCAGATCCTCGAATCCATCAGCGCGACGATTCGTGATCGCATCCGGATCAAAGGCGAGATCGCCGTCATGACCACGCAACAGCGCATGACCGGCTTCGTGCTCAGCGGGATGCCCTTCATCCTGGGCACCATCATCATGCTCATCAACCCGGAGTACATGATGGTCATGTTCGAGCCCCGCTGGCTGTTCATCCCCGGGTCGGCCCTGGGGATGATGGTCGTCGGGAACCTGGTGATCCGACGTATCCTGAACCAGGAATTCTAGGAGGGGGTCAACCGCTATGACGGCTACACTGCTCCTCATCAGCACGCTGGTCAGCGCGAGCGTCGCGTCCTTCTGGGCGGCTCTGCGGAGCCCCCGGAGCCAGTCTTCCATCCGGAAGCGCTTCGCGCAATACGTCGACACGCCCATGACCGCTGAGGAGATCGAGCTGCAACAGCCGCTATACGAGCGCGTGATCAAGCCGCAGTTTCACCGCCTGTTGCAGTGGCTGGGGCATCTCACCCCCACGGGGAATCTGGAGGAACTCGCCCGCCAGCTCATCATCGCGGAGCGGCCGGGCGGCCTGAGCCCCCTCGATTTCATCGGGCTGAAGATGCTGTCCGGGCTCATCGTGGGCGGCGCGACCGCCGCCTACCTCAGCGCGAGGAACATGATCCCCTCCGCGGTGATCCTCTTCGGGATCGCCGGGGTCTTGGCCGGGCAACACCTGCCCAATATGTGGCTCAAGAGCCGCATCAAGCGCCGCAGGGCCGCCATCACCAAGGCGCTGCCCGACGCTTTGGACATGCTCACCATCTGTGTGGACGCCGGGCTCGGCTTCGATGCCGCCCTGTTGAAGGTGGCCGAGAAGTGGGACAACCCGCTCAGTCGCGAGTTCGCCCGCGTGGTCAGCGAGATCCGTATGGGGGTGCGACGGGCGGAGGCCATGCGACACATGGCCGAGCGAACGGACGTCCCGGAAGTCCATGCCTTCGTCGCCGTGCTCATCCAGGCCGACCGGCTCGGGGTCAGCATCGCGGACATCCTGCACGCCCAATCGGACCAGCTCCGTATGCGCCGACGCCAATGGGCGGAGGAGCAGGCACGCAAGGCCCCTATCAAGATGCTGTTCCCCCTGATCCTGTTCATCTTCCCGGCCTTATTCACCGTGATCCTGGGGCCCGCCGTGCCGCGATTCATCGATGTCTTTGCCAGTATGAAGAGATAGTTTGTAAGAAGCGAGGAGCCCCATGACGACGTACGCGATCGGTCAACCCATTCGGCCGGAACTTGACGAGGATTACCAGAAGGCCCTTCAGCACCTGCAATCCGGCCAGTGGAGCCAGGCCATTCAGATCCTGAAGAAGCTCCAGGAGCGCTATCCGCAACATCGGGAGCTGCAGGATCTGCTGGAACACGCGCAACTGAAGGCCAAGCTGGAACAGGAACACCCCACCCCAAAGCGCTTCCTTATCCCTCCCTGGCTCCAATCGTGGTGGCGCAGAGGGGCCGTCGCGATCCTGGCGTTGATCGCCGTGCTCATCACGGTTCAGGTATACACCCGGGTCATCGTGCCCATGCAAGCGCAGCAGGCGCAGGTCGTCGAGTACACGCGCCTGTTGGAGGAAGGACAGCAGGCACTGGCCATCGGGGCATATGAGCGAGCGGCGGACATCTTCCGGCGCCTGCTGGAAGAGGTCCCCGACAGCGTTCCGGCGCGCGAGGGCCTGGCCATCGCTGAGGAGCGCCTGGCGCTGCGGGACCAGTATCAGGCGGCCGTAGCGTTGCAAGAGGAAGGGAAGGTCGAAGAGGCGCTGCAAGCGTTCCGGGAGCTCCAACAGAAGTCGCCCGGCTACGCCGACGTGCCCCAGCGCATCAAGGCGCTGGAGCGCCAGCTGGAGGTGCAACGCTACTATGAGGAGGCCACCCGGGCCTATCAGGAGGGCCGGTGGGAGGAGGCCGTGGCTGCCTATGAGGCGGTACGCAATCTGGACGTCGACTTCCGACAGGAGGAGGTCACGGAGCGCCTGTTTGAGAGCTATCGGCACCTGGCCCAAGCCCTCCTGAGCCAGCCGGATGAGTCGGGGGAGAACGCGCGACAGGCGCTGGAACTGCTGAGCAAGGCGCTCAGCCTGCGCCCACGGGACGCGCAGACGTCCGCCGAGCGGGCCCTCGTATACGACTATCTCCAGGGGCGGGAGGCTGTGGAGGCCCAACGATGGGATGAGGCAGCTCGATACCTGGAGCCGATCTACGAACGCTCGCCCGATTTCATGGCCGGGGCGGTCGTCCCGCTGCTCTACCGCGTCTACCTGGAGCAGGGCAAGCAGTACGAGGCCCGCGGGGAATATCCCCAGGCCCTGGAGCGATACCGCCTGGCCAGCATGTTGCCCATAGCGGATACCAGCGAGGCGCGCCAGCGCATGAACGCGATCGCGCCGCTGGCCACTCCCAGCCCCACGCCCACGCCGACGCCGGAGCCGACGCCGACGCCGACACCCACGCCGACGCCGCTGCCGCTCAGCGCCTATCGCGGCTGGATCGCCTTTAAGACGGATCGCGATGGCGGCGTCAGCATCTACGTGATGCGTCCGGACGGCAGCGACCAGCGTCCGGTATCCGATCCGGAGACGTACGAGAAACTGGAGGAGCGGGAGGCGTACTCCCCGGACGGCACGCGACGCGTCTACAACGAGGGCGATTCGCACTCGACTCCCCTCTACATCTGGCGCTACGATGTGCCGCCGACATGGGAGCGCCGCCGACAGCTCCTGGACAACAGCTCGATCAACTACCAACCCGCCTGGTCGCCACAGGGGAATCTGATCGCCTTCGTATCCCAGGTGACCGGCAATGATGAGATCTGGGTGATCAGCGCAGATGAGCGGGAGGAGCACCCGACTCCCAAGCAGTTGACCTTTAACACCTGGGAGTGGGACAAGCATCCCACCTGGTCACCCGACAGTCAGTATATCGCCTTCTGGTCCAACCGGGAGACCGGACGGCGACAGATCTGGGTGATGCGAGCCGATGGCAGCAACCAGGTGAACATCAGTCGAAACGAGTACAACGACTGGGACCCGGTGTGGATCAAATAATCTGAAGGAGGAGTCCGCCATGGCACTGTTCTCTCGTCGCGATGGACATACACGAGATACGCATGCAACCCGGCCGGCCAGTCCGGCCATCGCCCAGAAGCCGTCTTCTACGGAAGGGGGCAGGGCCACACCGGTTGCCCCACCGCCGTTGCCGCCGGCTTACCTGGATGTGAAACGGCGCGTGCAGCAACGCTTGATCGATGAGGTCAACCCCAATACCGATCTGTCCAACGCCGAAGAGGCGCGGCAGATCATCGAACCGATCTATTCAGAGGCGTTGGTGGAAGCCAACCTGGTGCTGAACCGCAGCGAGCGTCAACGCCTCTTCGAGATGATTCTGGCGGAGATCCTGGGATACGGGCCGATCCAACCGCTCCTCGAGGACGACAGCATCACGGAGATCATGGTAAACGGCCCGAAGCACATTTATGTCGAGCGCAACGGCAAGATCCACAAGGTCCCCATCACGTTCGAGAACGACGATCACGTGCTGCGGATCATCGAGCGCATCGTCGCCCCCCTGGGGCGACGCATCGATGAGAGCTCCCCTATGGTGGACGGGCGACTGCCCGACGGCTCCCGCGTGAACGCCGTGATCCCGCCCATCTCCCTAGTGGGCCCGTGTCTCACCATTCGGAAGTTCGCCAAGATCCCCTTCACCATCGACGATCTGATCCGCAACGGGACCCTGACCGCGGAGGCGGCCAAGTTCCTGGAGGCCGCCGTCCGGGCCAAGCTCAACATCATCGTCTCCGGCGGCACCGGCTCCGGTAAGACGACCCTGCTGAACGTGCTCTCCGCCTTCATCCCCAACGACGAGCGCATCATCACCATCGAGGACTCCGCCGAGCTGCAGCTGAAACAGGAACACGTGGTACGCCTGGAGGCCCGTCCACCCAACATCGAGGGAAGAGGCCAGGTCACGATCCGGGATCTGGTCGTGAACGCCCTGCGAATGCGCCCCGACCGGATCGTGGTCGGCGAGGTGCGCGCCGGAGAGGCGCTGGACATGCTCCAGGCCATGAACACCGGCCATGACGGATCGCTCACCACGGCGCACTCCAACAGCCCGCGCGACACCTTGTCCCGTATCGAGACCATGGTGATGATGGCGGGCATGGAGCTGCCCCTCAAGGCGATCCGCCAGCAGATCGCCTCCGCCATCGACCTGATCGTCCACGCCGAGCGACTGCGGGACGGCTCCCGCCGCGTGGTGCGCATCTCCGAGGTGCTGGGCATGGAGGGGGAGATGATCCTGATGCAGGACATCTTCGAGTTCGTCGAAGAGGGCATGGACGGGGACAGGATCATCGGCCAGCTACAGCCGGTCGGCCTGCGCCCCAAGGTGATGGAGAAGATCGAACGCGCCCATATCCAGCTCGATCCGGAGATCTTCGGCGTGGATCCACGATACGTCAGGCGGTAGGCGGATGAAGATCGTCAACACGACGCGAGGGATCACGCTGGCCACCCACGCCCGGGTGGCCGACAATTTCTGGACGCGCGGCCGCGGGCTGATCGGCACGCGGCCGCTTCAGCCGGGCGAGGCGCTCATCATCCGGCCGTGTAAGGGGATCCATACCTGGTTCATGTCCTATCCCATCGACGTCATCTACGTGGACGGACAGGATCAGGTGCTGGACCTCGATCCGGCGGTTCCCCCCTGGCGCCTGGGGCGGCCACGTCGCCGGGCCCGCTACGTGATCGAGCTCCCGGCCAGCACGATCCAGCGCACGGGCACGCAGGTCGGCGACCAGCTGGAGATCGTGGACGAAGCCGAAGCCCAAGGCTAGCCACCGGCCCCCGCCCCTCAGGGCTTTTTCAAAGTCAGTGATGGAAATCGGGGTGGTAGGAACGCCCCGCGTGTCGCCCGATGCAAGACATTCCCCTGATCATCGACCGAGGGAAAACGGCCCTCATCCCCCAAACCCCCTTCTCCCAAGCCCGGGAGAAGGGGGCTCAACGG
>JAADGJ010000041.1 GCA_013152435.1 Chloroflexota bacterium
GACTCCTTCCCTCTTGCCGGAAGAGCAAGATGGCGGCCAGAAGATGATTGCCTCCCTGACATCTCGCTCATTCCACGCAGAATAGGTGTGTCCTCAAGGACGCACCGGCGGGAACAAGCAGTAATAGGGGTTTGGACCTATAACAACCCTCCCTTCTCCGTCTCGCATCGGCTGCCTTTGCCCGGGGTAAGAGCTTTCCGCTCATTTTTGGAATAGGCGACATGAATTCCCTTAAAGGACGTCTAACCATTCACCACGAAGGCACAAAGACGCTGAGAATTGTATTGAAGCAGAGCCTTTTTCGTCCATTTGGGGACAGGCGGCGGGTATCGGTAACCCCGTCGCCTATGCATATCCTTCAATCATCGTCAGGGCGGCGCGCATGTAGCCCAGCGCGTAAGCCATGCCCGCGTGCCAGGGCGCGGCGCAGGTCGCCTGCGGCGTGTGGTCGGGAATGATCACCCCGTCGTAGCCACACTCCTGATAGATTCGCAGAGCCCGGATCATGTCCACGTCGCCCTCATCGATGAAGACCTCCCGATAGTTGGGCGCCTTGCCTCGCACGTTGCGGAAGTGGACGTAGCAGATCCTTCCCGTGGATGCGTAGCGCCGGATCGCCTCGTACACGTCCGCACCGGGCATCTCGGCGATGGTGCCCTGGCAGAACTCGAGGCCGTTGTAGGGGCTGGGGACGATGTCCAGCAGGCGCTGATAGTGGTCGGGGTGGGTGATGAGCCGGGCCGTGCCGCGCAAAACGGGGATCGGCGGATCGTCAGGGTGCGCCGCCAGCCGGACGTCGGCCTCGGCCGCCACGGGCACCAGGTTCTCCAGGAAGTAGGCGAGGCGCTCCCACATCTCCTCGTGCGTGACCGTGCCGATGTCTCCCGGCGGTGCGTCGTCTTTGATCTTAGTACCCCACACTTCGCCGTGGGGGATCGGCGTCTGCTCGGGGGCATGGTTCTCGATGTAGCCGGGGGAGAGGGCGCCGCCGCGAGCGAACGGGCCCGTCACCCGGCCCCACACGCCCGCCAGGCTGAAGTAATATCCCATGATGGGAATGCCCGCCCGGCCCATGTTTCGGATGGTCTTCTTCAGATTCTCCATCTGCCGCTCTCGTCCGGGGCCATCCAGCAGGATCTGGTCCCAATGGTGTGGCGGGAAGTTCTCGATGGCCTCCAGCTTGAGCCCGCTATCTTCCACGAACGTCTTCAGGCGGTGCAGATCCTCGTAGGACCAATATCCCTCGCGTGTCGAGGGGAGCATCTCCTCCCCCGGCAGGTGGGCGATGATGTGGGTGGCTCCCATTTGCCGGGCGAACCGCAGGTTCTCCTCCGTGATCATTCCGGCGGATAGTCCGAGGCCGAGTTTCATCATGTTCCTCTCATCTCATGATGTGACAAAGGACGAACGACGAATGGAAGATGATCGCCGTTTTTCCATTCGTGATCATGCGCGTATATAGTAATCCTGTGGGGCTTCATGCTTTCTTCGCCGCGAATAGAGCGACATCGGGGGCTATCGTCATCCCCAAGTACGTTCGGACTTTTCCTGCCCCACAGGCTTTCGCAAACTTCCCTCGTGCCTTGTCAATCCACCCCTGTGCTCTCCACCGATGTTGATACAGCACCAGCCAATCGCCTTCTGATAGCACTCCCCATATCGCCTTGATCTCCTCTACGGTGACGTGTTCCGGTCGCACGTTCCTCGGCTCGATCCCGGTATCTGGATCCAACAACACGATCTTTCTCTCCGTCCCGTTTCGTTGTACGAGTCCCTTCACAAATTCCAGGTACTCCCGTCGCTTCCTCTCATCGAAGGGGCGATCTATCACCTCGATCTCTATCCCTGTACGCTGGCCCAGAGCCTCGATGTTCCGCAGGTCGCGGAAATGCTTCCATACTTCCCATGCGATCGGGAATTCCTCCCCATTGGATCGGAGGCGGGGCCGCTCCGTCTCTCGGAGGAAGGCCACCTGTACGAGCTTGTTGATCCTTTCCTCCCGTGCTAATTGCACCAGAGTGCCCCACTTCACTAAATCTCGGTTGTCGCCATACCAGAGCTCCCTCATTTCCGGCTCCATCAAACGCTAACGGGTAGCCGCTTCCTCGCACAAAAGGAGAGGCTACGACCTATTCGGGATAACCGGCCACAATCTCGTCGGCGAATTTAAAAACTTCCGTCTTGAGGTCATGTGCGGACTGCATTCGCGATCGCCGCTGGCTTACATTGCCCAAACCGAGCAGATTCAAGGTGTGATCAAAGCCAGCCTGGTAGATAGACTTCTCTTCCTCAGGACCGTCATTCTGGATAGCTTTGTTGGCAAGGTAGTGGATGATCGCGATCCAGAACATGGCCTCGCGATGGTAACCCTCGCGGAGCATCTCATAAGAACCCTCAATCAGGTAAGGACGGGCGTCATGGCTGATGTCAAAGTCGCCATAGAAAGGCGTGCGAATCACCTGCACAGCCTTGTCAAAGCACCATACGCATTGTTCCAGGCAGGACTCGACTTCATCGAGGGTCAAGTCCGCACACCCCCACGTCGCGAGGATAGCTTCGTGCAGATCTGCCCTCTGTTGTGCCTGGAGCAACTCTTTGCTCAAGGCCAGGCACCTGCGGACTGTGGGCGGTCTTAGATGAGCGACGGCGATGAGCCCCCCGATGCCAAGCACGAACCAGAGCAGGTGATAGAACATCTCATCGGCAAGGCCTTTAGGGTCCATCGCTCCAAGGTGTTCCAGGGCCATCCGCTTCTCATACTGGCAACGGGCCTTTACCCATCTTCGGCGCGAGTATTCTCTCTCCACAATCTGCTGGAAATTCGACAAGATGCCCCTGGGATCAGCAAGAATCCTGCCGACAACTATATTTGGGGCATAGAGAGGGGAGGACAAAATGGCTTTGGAGGACGAATGTCCCTCCAGACTCATGAACACGCCTTCAATGAAACATCCTTTGTAGAGATGTTTAACCCGCTGGGCGGGGACTTGGTCCAAATCCTCCACGACCATGTAGATGTCCACATCCCTGTAGCTAGGGAACGTCTCCTCCTCCTGTAGCTGGTTGATCGAGCCAGCGAGGTAAGCCCCGCAAAATCCGGGAGTCTGACTGGCCATCTCCTGGACCCAATCATGGGCGATCTGGATAACCTGGCTGACTTGCATCGCCTCCCTCTCGAGCATCATAGGCGAGATCGTCTCGTTCAACCAACGGATTCCGCAGGGATACACAGCCGTGCGCTCTGCACCATCTGTGAGTGGCGGAAGGCACTACCCTCCGCCACCCGGAAGAGAGGTTAGCATGACGTTGCGGTTGATGCCTATGGAATGCTCCTTGTAAACATCTTACCCTTGTAGGTACCCGTGTCCCTCGTGGGCACTTGGCGGGTCAGCGTGGCGCTTGAATTGACCCCAACGGGGCTGCCACGAGGGCAGCCCCTACAGCTCGATCTCTGTCACCTCGCCGGTGACGGTGAAGTGTCCGGTCAGCACGTTGCTCTCGCCGTCTCTCGTCTTCACGTCGGGCTGGCGGCCGCCGACCGCGATACGAAACTCGCCCGGCTCGATCACGCGGCGATCACGGTCATCGATCACGGACATCTGAGTGGGGGTTAGAGTGAACGTGACCGTCTTCGTCTCCCCAGGGGCCAGGTGGACGCGGGTGAAGCCCTCCAGATGCCGGATCGGGACGGGGACCGAGGCCTCCACGTCCGTCACGTAGAGCTGGACCACCTCGTCGCCGGCCCGATCGCCGATGTTGGTCACGTCCACGGCCACCTGCACGTTCTCGCCCGGCCGGATGCTCTGCGGCTCGATCCTCAGATTGCCGTACTCGAAGCGCGTGTAGCTCAGTCCGAAGCCGAAGGGATACAACGGCTCCTCGGTCATGTACCGATAGGTGCGGCCGGCCATGTTGTAGTCCTCGAAGGGGGGGAGCTGGTCGACCGATTTGTAGAAGGTGACCGGCAGCCGCCCGGCCGGGTTGTAGTCGCCGAACAGCACGTCGGCGATGGCGGTGCCGCCCTCCTCGCCCGGGTACCATGCCTCGATGATGGCCGGCACGTGCTCGTCGGCCCAGTTGACGGCGACGGCGCTGCCGTTGATCAGCACGAGCACCACCGGCGTGCCGGTCTCGTACACGGCCTTCAGCAGGTCCTCCTGCACGCCCGGAAGGTCGATATCCGTGCGGTCGCCCTGGCTGACCAACCCCTTGGGCAGCCCCTCCCGCTGTCCCTCCTCGCCCTCGACGGCCTGGGAGAGGCCCAAACACAAGATGGCGACGTCCGCCTTCTTCGCCGCCTCCACGGCCTCGGCGAGCCCACTCCTGTCGTCGCCCACCACCTCGCAGCCCTTGGCGTAGTAGATCGTCGTCCCTGAAGAGAGCTTGTTCCGGATGCCCTCCAGCGGGGTGATGGCCTTCGAGGGGGTGCCGTTGTAGTTCCCCAGCAGCACCGGGACGTCATCGGCGTTGGGGCCGATGACGGCGATGGTCTGGAGCTCCTTCGACAGCGGCAGGAAGCCGTTGGCGTTCTTCAGCAGGACGATAGACTCCCGGGCGGCCTGCAGCGCCAGCGCCCGGTGCTCCGGGCAGTCGTTGACCTCGTAGGGGATCTGGGCGTATGGGACCATCTCCGGCGGATCGAACATGCCCAGGCGGAAACGGGCGGTGAACAGTCGTTTGACGGCCCGGTCGATGACCTCCTCGGAGATCAACCCCTTCCCCACCGCCTTGAGCAACGCGTAGTACGTCTCGCCGCAGTTGAGATCGCACCCGGCCTTGACGGCCATGGCCGCGGCCTCCTCTGGCGTGTCCACCACCTTGTGGTACATATAGATGTCCCGGATGGCGCCGCAATCGGAGACGACATAGCCCTCGAAGCCCCACTCTTTGCGCAGGATCTCCTCCAGCAGCGTCTTGCTGGCGCAGCAGGGCTCGCCGTTGGTCCGGTTGTAGGCCCCCATGATGGAGTAGGCTTTGCCCTCTTTGATGCAGGCCTTGAACGCGGGCAGGTAGGTCTCCCGCATATCCCGCACCGAGGCCCGGGCGTCGAAGTGATGGCGGTCGGCCTCGGGTCCGCTGTGCACGGCGTAGTGTTTGGGGGTGGCCACGACCTTGAAGTAGCGCGGGTCGTCGCCCTGGAGCCCCTTGACGAAGGCCACGCCCATGCGAGAGGTAAGATAGGGATCCTCGCCGTAGGTCTCCTGCCCCCGGCCCCAGCGCGGGTCTCGGAAGATGTTGATGTTAGGCGACCAGAAGGTGAGCCCGGTGTAGCGGGCGCGAATGCCCTGCCGCACGAACTCGTGGTGCTTGGCGCGAGCCTCGTCGGAGATGACGGTGGCCACGCGGTGCATGAGATCCACGTTCCATGTGGCGGCCAGGCCGATGGCCTGCGGGAATACGGTGGCGATCCCGGCGCGAGCTACGCCGTGCAGGCACTCGTTCCACCAATCGTACTCCGGGATATCCAGCCGCTCGATGGCCCGGGCGGCGTGCACCATCTGTGAGACCTTCTCCTCCAACGTCATGCGGGAGACGAGATCGTCCACCCGCTCCTCGACGGGCCGTGAGGGGTCTTTGTAGATCGGCTGGCCCTGATCGGATACCGTGGCAGTCATCTGTGCGTCCTCCCTGGGAGTAGATGTGGGTGTGGCGGCCGATTGACAGGCGGCCATGGCGGCGGCGGCCGTCACCGTTGCCGCTGAACGCAGGAATTGGCGGCGGGTGAGCCTGCTTTCCCTCATGTGAGAATGCTCCTGGGGCGAAGGGCTCCCGTGGCTTCTACCGCTTTGTCAGATGGCGGGGACAGCATGTTGGTCCCCTGCTCTATCGGCGTCTCAACAACCGGCCGACGATGGCCAGCACGGCGCCGAAGGTGGCTCCGAGCAGCAGCGCCGTGGAGGCCTCCATGAGCACCTGGGCTTCGCCCTCAACCGAGCCCGCGGCGGCGACCAGGATGAGCGAGTCGTGCACGGTCATATTCCCGGCGGCGGCGGTGCCGATCAGGGAATTCCTGATCTCGACCTGATCGCCCGCCACGCCCAGGGCGATGGTATCGTGCGCCGCGATGATTCGCTCCGGCGCTTGTGTCGTCTCGTTCTCCGTTGTGGACATGGCTTTCCCTCCGTAGGATGCCAATCCCTCTGCAGTTCTGAGCGCTGACGTTGATCTTTAAGACGATGGACGGTGGGCGGCGGATGGAGCGCGCCGCTCGCTTTCTTGGCGCGTCGCGGGGACGTGGTGACTACTCTCCAATCTCGAGTCGCCACAGCCCCTCGCGTAGGGAGTTCCCATGCCCCCGGTACATCTCCCGGTGCCTCAGCCGGTGGTGCACTTCCCGGATGGCGAGCTCCGCGGCGGCCTCCAGCGTCTCCCAGCCGAACTCGGCCGTGGCGTCTTGGGGCGGCATGCGCCCACCCACGCCGATGAGCTTCTCGCCCTTGGGCGGCAGCAGGCTCAGATCGACGGTCTCCGGGTGCAGGGCCAGCAGGTGGGAAGTCTCCCATCCCGCCGCGTGATCCCCGGCCTCCTCGTACTGGTCCTGGACCAGCAGATAGTCGACGAAGGCCCAGGCCAGCATGCCGTGACGCTTGCTGTGCTCCCGCTGGTTGAATTGGAGCACGGCCGCGCGGGCGTGGTCGATGAGCGGGTAGTGCCCGGCCACGAGCACGCCCACTTCAAAGCCGAGGCTCTCCGCCTCGGCCAGGATGTGGAGCAGCAGCTTGTGGTAGTTGAGCGCCTGTTCCGTCGCCGTGAAGGGCTGCCGATCCGGGAGGAAGTTGTCCGGGGAGAGCCCCATCCGCTTGGCGATGAGATCCCGATCCGAGGCGTTGGCCTCCATGAGCGCCTCCACGCGGCTCTCGCCGTAATAGAGCGGGGGGAGGACCAATCCGCCGCCCTTCTGGGCGCACAGGATAGCCAGCCCCTCGGCCTGCAACGTATCCGCCCCCACCGGATTGTGGACGCCATGCCACTCCAGCGTGCCGATGGGGATATACACGACGGGGCACTCCTCCCGTCGAGCCACGATCTGATCGGGTCGCAGCATATGGTATCGGACTTCTGGGGTCATGGGAGTTCCTCTCTCGGTTGTCACGTAAGGAGCGACTCAACGGGTCGCCCTATTCGCATCAACTGAACAGCATGGGCGAGGCTCCCGCTTGTCGCTTCTTCCCTCCACGAGCGGTCGCACCTGAAAGGGGAGGTGCGGAGGGGCTTCCCCCTCCGCAGAAAGACTCTTTTTCCCGCCCTTTCCCTGCCTGGTTGGGGCTTGGGCCGGTGGCCTCTGGCCCCACGGGGCAGGTGAAGGCCTGAAAATAGATTTCTTCGGAGGGGCGGCAGCCCCTCCGAGCCACCCCAGAGGTGTGGGGCCACGCTTCCGTATCGCTGAACTTGATACCAATGGGACGACCCAACGGGTCGCCCGGCTACGCCCGTCATCAGGGCGAGATCATGGCAGGCGGAGCCTGGCCAGCGTGAACCGCTCCAGCGCGGCCGGGTCGATGCTCACGCCTAGGCCGGGGCCGTCCGGGACGTCGATGGTGCTGTCTGGGTTCAGGACGAACCGCTCTTGGGTGACGTCCTGCTCGTAGTAGCGGTCGGATGCCGAGATGTCGCCCGGGAGCGAGAAGCCGGGCAGGCTGGCCAGCGCCAGGTTGGCCGCCCGGCCGATGCCCGTCTCCAGCATGCCGCCACACCAGACCGGCACGCCCTGCGCCCGGCACAGATCATGAATGGCGACGGCGTTCGTCAGCCCACCGACCCGTCCCTGCTTGATGTTGATGACGCGGCAGGCTCCCATCTCCAACGCCTGACGGGCATGGCGAGGGGAGTGGATGCTCTCGTCCAGGCAGATGGGCGTCTTGAACTGGGCCTGCAGCCGGCTGTGGTCCCACAGATCATCCTCGGCCAGCGGCTGCTCGATCAACAGCAAATTCAGGTCGTCCAGCGGACGCAGCGCCGCGGCCGTCTCCAGCGTGTAGGCCGAGTTGGCGTCCACCTGCAGCCGGATGTCGGGAAAGGCCTGGCGTACCGCTTGGGCGTCGGCCACGTCCCGGCCGGGCTTGATCTTGATCTTGATGCGGCCGTAGCCCTGATCCAGATATCCGGCTACCACCTTCACCAGCTCCTCAGGCGACGGCTGGATCCCCACCGACACGCCGACCTCCACGCGAGTGCGCTCGCCGCCCAGCAGCTCTCGTAGCGACTGCCCCTCGCGCTTTCCCTGCAGGTCCCATAGCGCCAACTCCAACCCGGCCTTGGCCATGGGATGGCCGCGCACGGCCGCCACGCGGCGCTGGAAATCCTCAGGGCCGGCGACGTCCTGGCCCAGCACGGCCGGGATCAGGAAATCGCGCAGGATGTGCCAGGCCGTGCCGCTGGTCTCGTATGCGTAGCCGGGGGACCGATCGGCCACGCACTCCCCGTAGCCGATCAATCCCTCCGAACGGACCTCGAGCAGGATACACTCCCGCTCGTACGCGCGGCCGAAGGAGGTCTCAAAGGGGGACCGCAACGGCATCCGCAGGTGATAGAGAGTGACTTGGTCGATTTTCATGATGGCTCCTCGGGCAGGGTACAGGATGCAGGATTCAGGATGCAGGATGCAAGATGCAAGGTTTGGGATTCAAGACGCAGGATTTTCTCGCTCCACGCCTCCCGCTCCACGTCCTACGTTCCAGGCGTGTCATGCGTCAGAACGTAAAAGCTGCGCGGTGGTGTTCCCGACTCGTGAATAAATTCGGTGACCAGGTATCCGTTGGCGAACAGCTCCTCGAATAGGGCGCGGGTGTGAAGCCGCCAGGCCAGGGCCAGATCGGGCCGGGCGGCCTTGAGCGCCAGGAAGTCGGCCGGGATCTCCACCAGGACGGTGGGGAGGGGGCGCCCACCCTCCATCGCCGTCTGTGGGGATTCGGGCGGGAGTGGCCTTCCCGCCTCGTCCCACCTGGCCGAGTTGAGCACCCTTGTCCCGACCTCCAGATAGTGTGACAGGCCCCGGCGGGGCGGCGGTTCCCCCGTGAGCCGCTCCACGACCCGGCGGGAGTTGACCCACCAATCGACCCGGAATCGGTCCGATGGCAGGCCCACGTTCAGCCCGTCCCGCATCTGCCCGTAGACCTCCCGCAGGTACGTGTTGCACACGGCCCCCAGCTTGGTGATGTTCAAGTGGGCATTGCGGCTGAGCAGCGGATCGTATGTCCAGATGACGTGATCGATCCCCTGCTCTCGCACGGCCTGCCATTGGGCCCGCTTGAGGGCGAACCCCAGGCCCTGATCCCGATAGTCGGGGTGCACGCCCAGCATGTGGGAGCAGTGCTTGAGCCTGGGGCCCTCGGGCGTGAGGTCGAATCCGGGGAAGCTGAACACGAACCCGACCAGCCGGTCCCTGACGTAGGCGCCGATCACCAGCCCGCCGTTGTGAGCGGCGGTCAGCAGGATATGGCCCGGCGCTACGTCGGTCTCACTGCCGGGCCAGACCTGCCGCTGTAACTCCTCCACAGCCGTCATCTCCTCGGGAGTCTCCAAGGAGCGTAGCTCCCAATCCTGCCATTTCGATGTACGGATCCCATTGGGACGCTCTCTACTCAGGTGACGATGGCCTGCTTCCTGACTCACCGTATCTCCTCCGAATCGGATCTTCTCAAGCCGCCGCCTCGTCCACCATGGCCAGGTAGTTGGCGACGGGAACATAACTGGGGACGGAGTTGCCGGAGCCGACAGCGTATCGTCTTCGGCTCCCGCAGACCTCCATGAGATATCTCGTGTGCCGGCGCACCTCTTCAGGCGACGCCGCGGCCAGGATGTTGAGATCGATCCCGCCCAGGGCGGCGATCCGCTGTCCGTATCGTGCCTGGAACTCCTGGACCGGTAGGATGGCATCCTCAAAGGAGTGCTTGCCGTCGATGCCCACTTCGACGATCAGGTCCTCCATGATCGCTTCCAGATCGCCGCAGGAGTGCAGGAAGTAGGGAAGGCCGCGCTCGTGGGTCATGGCGGCGAAGCGTTTGTGCCAGGGCAGGCAATACTTTCGCAGGTCGTCAGGGGAGACAAGCGTGCCGGTGCGGAATCCCATATCGTCGCCCGGGAAGATGGCGATCACTCGGTCCAGGTCCAGCAGATGCTCGTAGTAGCGCACCATGAGCTCGCCGATGCGGTTGGCGACGGCCTCGACCAGATCGGGCGTGTCGTACAGCGCCAGGCAGAGCCCCTCGTACGACATGATCTGCGAGATGTGCTCGAAGACGCCCCCCGCGTGGGAGAGGATCAGCCCCATGCCCTCCGGCAGGTGGTCGTTCAGGTACTCGTAGGGGGAGAAGTCCACCTCCTCGATCCTGGGCCAGGGGTAGCGCTCGAAGTCCTCCCATGTGCGGATCAGCCCGTGGTGCTGGTCGACCCATGCCCGTTGCTTGGTGGAGCCCGGCGCGGGGTCGGCCGCCAGGACCTGGCCGACCTCGAATCCCATGTTGCGCTCAAATCGCACGAAGTCATAGCCCATGCGGTACCAGAACTCGATGAAGTTGTCCAGATAGGCCCTCTCGGCCTCCCGGCTGCCATCCGGATCGACCCATGTCCGGCCCAGCAGGTTCGTGACGATGGGGCGCATGACGACTTCGTCTACCAGGTACTCGACCAGCGGGGGCTTGGAGGGGTGGGCGCGCCCCATGAGGGCGTCGATAAATCGTCGGGCGTCCGGCTTGGGGTGAGCGAGTGGTACGTGGTGCGTCATGGCTGGCTCCCGGATCCTGGGATAAACGCAACCGTGGCGGCCGGCCATCCGGCGAGGGCCGCCACGGCGCGCTTCGATCGCCGTCATGATTTATTGTAGCATATAGGCATGGGGAGGGGAAGGGGTTACATGACTGTTCACATCCTGCTGAAAATGGGACACTGATCCCGCTGATGCGCGCTGATCAGCATGGATCTCTCAAAGAAACTGCGGAGATCAGCGGGGATCCGCGTCGTCTGCGTTCCATGCCAGCTTCGGTGGCGAAGGGACTGAACAGTTACGGGGGATCGCCGGGATCCAGACGATCCAACAACGGACGGAGCTGGGCAGCCCGACGATAAGTCGACGATCCAACCGCAGGCTGAGCTCCCATGCTCAGCCGGTGGCAGCGTGGGAGCCGCCGCTGCTAGCCCATTGTTCAAGCTTTTCCCATAAGATGGTCGAGTCTGGGGCGCCCTCAGCGGGATTGCAGCGCCGTGACGGCCGCGCGGACCGTCTCGATGTCGGGAACGGCCTCGCTCTGGATGAGGTCCTTCATCGCGGTGCCCGGATCGGTGTCCGCCGGTAGCCCCAGCGTCTCCAGCAGGTCGGGCAGGGGAACCTTCGCCTGATCCGAGATCTCCCGCAGCGTGTGCCGGCCCTTGATGTCGGATCCGGCCAGGACTTCCCCCTCCGGCACGGGCGTCGGCCCTGTGCCGCTGCCGTCACCCTGAGGGATATGTTCGGCCTCGACGGGCTCGGCGGGTGTGGGGGTGACGGCGGTCCCTGCTTGCTCGTCACCCTCGCTCAACGAGGGCGCGTCGGTGGGCTGCTCTTCCATCTCCTGCGGCTCCGACGCCTCGGCCTGCCCCTCCAGATATGCGGCGAGCGCATCCCGGGCCTCGCTGACCTCGAAGTCGGGCAGGATCTTCTCGATGTCCTTCAGCGCCGTCTCCGGTGGGATGTCAGCCGGGATGCCCATGACCCGGTACAGTTCCGTCTGGTCGATGCCGAAGCCGTCCGCCACCTGCTGCAGCGTCATCCATCCCCTGACGTCAGCGCTGGACGTCAGGTTCGTGACATCGATCCGCTCGCGACCACTGACGATCCATTGGCCGGTGGCCTGTGCCACGATCACACTCCCTAATAGAATGGCGATCACGAGCCCGGGCATGAGATATCGGTTGACTTTCATGGCGTGACCTCCTTGGTGGTGGACGGGCGACGGAGGCGATGGGCCAGCGAGCGGAACCCGTCGAGCCAGGCCGGTGCGAGTTGCACCTCCAGGGCGCCGTGGCGCGGGCAGGCATCCACGCAGGCCAGGCAGCCGATGCAGTCGGTGCTGACCCTCGGGTTGGCGCTGGCTACGGGCAGACCCACCGGGCAGGGCGTCTCACACAGGGCGCAACTCTTGCAACTGGGGGCGTCGCGGCGAATGCGCAGCAGGCTGAAGTGCCCCAGCAGGCTCAGCACGCCGCCCAGTGGGCAGAGGTACTTGCACCAGAAACGGGGGATGAGGAAGGAGAGGGCGAGCACCGTGATGGCGACCAGGTAGGCCGGCCAGTGCTCGGCCATGTTGAACTCGAACAGCCAGCCCAACCCGAAGATGGTGCGGTAGGGATCATAGCTGGCGAACCACAGCTTGACCGTGCTGGCGGTCATGTAGAGGATCAGCGCCAGGGTGACGAATCGCCCGTAACGCAGCCAGCGATCAAGCCGGGACGGCACCCGCACCTGGGGCAGGCGCAGCTTGGTGCGCAGCCAGGTCAGCGCGTCCTGGAGTGCGCCGAAGGGACATACCCAGCCGCAAAAGGCCGCTCCGCCGATCAGGGTGCCGAGAAGCAGGCCCAGCCCTAACACGAGGTTCGACGTGTGGGTCTTGGGCACATAAGCGCCCTCGGTGAGAAAGCGCCACAGCGTCTCCAGCCCGCCGAAGGGGCACAGGGCATCGATGGAAGCGGTGGTCGTCGTCCCCTCCAACAGGCCGTGTCGAACGCTGGCGGCCAGGATGTACAGCGCGAAGGCCGCCTGGGTCGCACGGCGGAGGATCTGCGTCCACGATCTCTTGCGCGAGCGTCGAGTTCGGCCCGTCGTTGTCATGGGAAAGCCTCCTGATCTCGTGTTTCGATCCGATCTCTCCCCCACTCCTTCTCCCCCGGGCCTTGTCCTCTCGCTGGGATGATGGCGGGATATGGCTTGAAACATCGATCCCACACGCGAGGCGCTGTAGGGGAGTGAGATCGGTTCCCATTGTGCGCGGTGAATATGGAGAACTGGTGGAGACATCATGGGGATCTGGTGGACCAGGGGCGGGGCGTCGTCAGAGGATAAGGAAAGGGCGCTCACGTCGCCGGGCGGCGAGCATGAGCGCCCTGATGGTGGCAGTGTCGTAAGAGGGCTTTAGGGGGTACCTATCAACCTTCCGAGGAGCCGTTGCTGGCGGACCCCTCCGCCTCCTGGAGCTGGCGATACAGCTCGCGCCGGAGGACGGAGAGCGTGGCGACGATGATCACGATGATGCCGACGGCCACCACCATGGAACGTCGGCGGAAGATGTATTCGGCCACTTTATCGGCGGCGATCTCCTGGGCGGAGAGGGCGGAGGCCGTCGCGTCATCGGTGAGCTCGGTCACGACGGGCAGCTTGGTGGTGTGTGTGGCGGCGCGAGCGCGGATCAGGCTGGTCCGGGCCGCGGCCAGTTTGGACTCCGCCTCCGTGACGATCATCCCCAGCGCTACGGCGCGCTGGATCGTCTCCTCTGCCTCCAGGTAGGCTCGATTCGCCTCCGTCAGGGCGTTGTAGAGGGCCAGCACCTGGACCATGATCCGGGACCCCTCGTGGTGGCAGGTGTCGCAGCGACGGTCCTCGGGGCGTTCGAATCGCTCCTTGTTCATCCGGAACGTCTTCTCATCGACGTGGCAGCTCCCGCAGTATTTCTCCTCGTCCTGGCGGGGCTCCTGGTGGATGAACAGGCTCTCATCCGTCTTGAAGACGTCATGGGTGCCGTGGCATGTCCAACACTTGGGCGCGTTCTCCCCGATCTTGTAGTGCCGGCTTTGCTGATAGTAGTCCTCCGTCGCCGTGTGGCATTTGCCGCAGACGTTGACCACCTCCTCGTCGTCGGGAGGGCGCGCGCCATGAGAGCCATGGCATGAGGCGCAGGATGGCGCCCGCAGGTACTGATCGTTCAGCAGGCGCTGGCCGTGGATGCTGTTCTTGTAGAGATCGTATTGGTCGGTGGGGATGTTGTAGGGCTCCATGAGATCGGCATCTGAGTGGCAGCGGGCGCACAGCTTGGGGATGTTGAGCGGGTACACGTCTGCCGAGGGATCCGATGCCTTTTTGACGTCGTGCGCTCCGTGGCAGTCCACGCAGATGGCCACCCGGATGTCTCCCTGCTTGACCTTTGAGCCATGTACGCTGCTGACGTATTTAACGTACTGGTCGGTGGGGAGATTGTACTGGCGCATACGCTCCACGTCGGAATGGCATCCGCCGCAGATCTCGGGGATGACGATCCGAGGGGGCACGCCGATGTAGCCCGCGTCCGGGAGCATGGCCAGGTTCATCTCGTCCGTGCGGGGATCGCCGCCGTGGCAGTCGGCGCAGCCGACCTCCGCCTTTCCGTGGACGCTTTTCTCCCACTGCTCGGAGATCTCCGTGTGCTTGTCCCCCAGCTTCACGTGACAGTCGAAGCAGGTGTTCTGGCCGTCGGCCGGCGGATGGGGGATCGGAGGTGGAAGCTCGCCGGGAGGCACCTCGAAGAAGGAAGGCAGGATGTCGGAGACGACGCTGGGCTCGTGGCAGCGCTGGCATTCCTCGTTCTCATAGCCTGCGTGATCGGCGGGGATGATGTTCGCCCCCTTGAAGCCCTCCGCGTGGCAGATCAGACAGTTTGAGTGCCCGATGAGGGTGTGAGGGATGGGCGGGCCGGTCTCTGATGGTGCTTCGGAGGCCGGCGCGCCCGGCTCCTGGGGCGTTGAGGATTGCGCCTGGACCGATCCTGCCGTCAGCAGGATCACCAACGCGATCAGCAGGAGGCCGGCTACCAGGTGAGGTCTCGCTTTCTTCTCCGACATGATTCTTCCCCCGTTGTATGCGAAAATGCCTGTGGTGTTTGGGCCCTTTGCGTCTGTGTGGGGTGGCGCGCTAGCTGAACAGCCCCAACAGGGTCAGCACGATGATGCCGATCACCGTCGCGAGGCCGAGAAAGATGGCGATGGGGCGCTTACGCGGCACCACTTCTGGGTTGCGGTCGATGAACGGCAGCAACAGCAGCAGGACGATGGCGCCCATAGGGGCGAGCACTCCCACCGTTCGTGGAACCCACTTCAGCACCTGGTATAGCGAGAGGAAATACCACTCGGGCTTGATGTGGGGTGGCGTCTGCAGCGGATCTGCCTTCTCCTCCAGGCCGGCCGGGAACACCGAGGCCAGGACGATGAGGATGGCGATGATCACGTACCAGGCGATGACCTCGCTGAGGACGTAGTGGGGGAAGAAGGGCAAGGCCTTCTTCTCCTCCTCTTCGGTCGGTTGGGATGGCCCTCCCGCCGGCTTACGCGGGTTCGCCAGCCCCTGCTGGTGGATCAGGACGATGTGCGCGGCCAGGATGGCGCCCAGCGTCAGGGGCAGCAGCAGGGTGTGTACGCCGTAGAAGCGGCTGAGCGTCGCGCTGGTGATGTCCATCCCACCGCGCAGGAAGCGCAGGAGGTATTCCCCGACCACAGGCACGGCGCCGGCCATCTCGGTGCCTACCGTCGTGGCCCAGTAGGCTCGCTGATCCCAGGGCAGCAGGTAGCCGGTGAAGCCAAACCCCAGCGTCACGCCCAGCAGGGCGACGCCGATCATCCATGTGAGCTCTCGGGGGGGCTTGTAGGCGCCCTGGAAGTAGACGCGCAGCAGGTGCAGAATGCAGAAGAGGATCATCAGGTTGGCGCCCCAGGCGTGGATGCTGCGGATCAGCCACCCGAAGGTGACATCGCTCGTGATGAAGAGGACGCTATCATAAGCCGTATCCGGGGTGGGCTGGTAGTAAAGGGTGAGCAGGCTGCCGGTGATGACCTGCACGGCGAAGAGGAAAAGCGTGATCCCGCCCAGATAGAAGGTCTTGGCCTCCCTGGGGATGTAAACGTGCAGGAGAGCCTGCATGAGCGCTCGCAACTGATAGCGCTCGTCAAGCCAGTTGATGAGCCGCAGCCATCGGCTGGAGGGGTGTTCAATCCGTTGGCTCGTCATGTTACGCCTCTCCTACGTAGATGTTCTCGCCTTCCACGGAGACCGGCATCGTCGGCAGGGGCGCGGGTGGAGGGCCGGCGATCACCGCGCCCGTGACCGGGTTGAACAGGCCGTCGTGGCACGGGCATACGATAACCCGACGTGTCGAGTCCCACACCACGATACAGCCCAGATGCGTGCAGATGGCGGAGAACGCCTTCACGCCGTGGTCGGTGTTCGTTACGATGATGGGCTTGTTCCCCAATGAGACCACCTTGCCCTGTCCAATCGGGATGTCCTTGGTGGTGCCGACCTGAACCAGTCCGGCCCCCTTCGCGCTTCCCCTCTCTGGAGGGATAAGATAACCGATGATGGGAGTGAGCACACCGACCAGGGTTGAGATGACGGAAAAGCCTAGCAGGAATTTGAGCACGCGACGTCGACCGAATGTAGTGACTTCCTGAAGCTCGCTCCGTAACGATGCCATCGGGTTCCCTCCTGCGTAGAGATGGGCGTGTGGTTTCTGGGCGCGACGGGATAATCGAGATGATTGAGAAGATAGTAGAGGTAATCGCTTGTAGAAGCGCCGTTTGCGCTCGGCCATCGAGCCAAACGGTGGGGTTGGGGGATCGTGATGCTTTGTGGTAATTATATCACATAAGTTCCTCGCTGTCATCACGTTTTTTGTGAAAACCTGTTCAGAGTTACAGATGGGCGTCGTATATAAACGCTCCGGTGCGGGGTCGTAGGGGGAAAGGGCGGGCTTGCTCCTTTGGGTTGCCCCGGAGATGGGGGGAGCCTGCTCTCGGGCGGCCCCGGTTGACGCCGACCGGAGCCTGCCGCGTGAAAAGCGCCGTCGCGCGGGTGCATTTGTCCGCCGATTCTCTGTTGTGGTATAATCGCTCCACACAATGACCGGGTCGGGAGCCCCATCCCCGGCCACATGTGGGAGGTCGTGCATGATAGAGGTATCGATAGATAGTGTGCGCGTGAGTTTGATGTCTCAGCATCGGATCGTGGTTCTGAAGGAGATCGATGGCGACCGATATCTCCCCATCTGGATCGGTCCCTTTGAGGCAGACGCCATCACCATCGAGCTTCAAGGCGTGGAGGTAGCCCGGCCGTTGACTCACGACCTCCTGAAACGCATGATCGAGACGCTGGGCGCCCGCGTATCGCACGTCATCATCAACGACCTGCAGAACGACACCTACTATGCCCGCATCATCCTGGACGTGGACGGCGAGGAGATAGAGGTGGACTCTCGCCCCTCCGACGCCATCGCGCTGGCCGTGCGCACCAAAGTCCCCGTCTTCGTGGCGGAAGAGGTCATGGACCGGGCGAGCATCGTCGCCGAGGAGGGGGTGGAAGAGGTCAGCGAGGCGGAGGAGCGTCGCCGACCGGAGCCGGATGACGAGCCCTCCGAGGAGGACCTGGAGATCTTCCGCGATTTCGTGGAAGGACTGGACATGGAAGGGCTCGGCGACGACGACGAGTGAGCGGCTGCGATTCGTCTGGAGCGGCCGTTGGCCTCCTCCGACGTATATCTGGATCCAGGGCGAGGCTCACCGGCCTCGCCTTCATATTCCGATCGCTCATATTGGAATAGAGGGTGTGACTTTCCTGGCCATCGTGTTGTAAGGGCGCGGCGCCGCCGCGTGCCCTGCCATCTGCCCATGCTGGTGGGGCGGGGCTACCTTGCCCTGCGAGTGTCGCGTACGTCGACATGGGCGATCCCGATAGCCTACGTGTACCTCAATTCGGGCTATCGCCACCAGTCACATGCTGGGTGCTCGTAAGATGGACCGAACCACGGACACAACAGAACGGCTCGTGCCCGCCAACGTCGAGGCCGAAGAAGCCGTCCTCGGCTCGATCCTCATTGACCCGGACGCCATCATCAAGATCGCTCCGAGGCTGCATCCCGAGGACTTCTACCTGGAGAAGCACCGGTGGATCTACCAGGCGGCGTTGGATCTGCACGAGCGTCGCCAGCCCGCCGACTTCGTCACGCTCTGTGACGAGTTGGAGCGGCGCGGGCAGCTTCAGGACGTAGGGGGGCCGGCTTACATCACGGAGCTGATCAACGTGGTGCCCACGGCGATCCACGTTGAGCACTACGCGGGGATCGTCGAGCGCACCGCCGTGCTGCGGCGGCTTATCACGGCCGCGGGCCAGATCGCTCAGCTGGCGTACGAGGACTCCGGCGACGTCGAGGAGATCATCGACGAGGCGGAGAGCATCATCTTCGGCGTCTCGGAGCGTCGCTTGCAACGGGAGCTCGTCCCCATTCGTCAGGTCATGAACGAGGTGGTCCAGCGCATCGACTACCTGGCCAGCCATCAGGGCGAGCTCATGGGGGTGCCCACCGGCTTCCGACTGCTGGACAAGCTGTTGGGTGGCTTCCAGAAGTCCGATCTGATCATCCTGGCCGCCCGGCCCTCCGTGGGGAAGACGGCGCTGGCGCTGAACATCGCCGTCAACGCCGCCAAGCGATATGGCCAGCGCGTGGCCTTCTTCTCGCTGGAGATGTCCAGCGAGCAGCTGGTGCAGCGGTTGCTGTCGGCGGAGACCGGGATCGACCAGCAACGGCTGCGCCTGGGCCAGGTGGATGAGCATGAGTGGCCCCTGCTGATGGAGGCCGCGGGCGTGCTGTCTGACACGCTGCTGTTCATCGATGACACCCCCGCCCTCTCCGCCATGGAGCTGCGGACCAAGGCCCGGCGCGTGCACGCCGAGCACGGGCTGGATCTGATCATCGTCGACTACCTGCAGCTCATGCGCGGCGATCTCCGCTCCGAGAACCGGGTGCAGGAGATCTCCTACATCTCCCGCGCGCTCAAGGGGCTGGCGAGGGAGCTGAACGTGCCCGTCCTGGCGCTGTCCCAGCTCTCACGCGCCGTGGAGGCCCGCACGGATAAGCGCCCCCTGCTCTCCGACCTTCGCGAGTCCGGCTCCATCGAGCAGGATGCGGACATCGTCATGTTCATCTATCGAGAGGAGATGTACGACGAGACAACTGATCGGCAGAACATCGCCGACGTGATCGTGGCCAAGCATCGCAACGGTCCGACGGGAACCGTCTCCCTCTACTTCAAGAAGGAGCTGACGCAGTTCCTGGAGCTGGAGCTCTATCGCGAGGAGTTGGAGATCCCAGAGTTCGAGTAAAGGAAGGGGCGATCGGTGGAGCGGATGCGAGGGTTTGCCGGGTTTCCGGCCGGGAAACTGCGCCAGGTCAAGGTCCCGGAGCTGTTCTTTCAGGAGCTGCTGCCGGTCATTGACGACCTGGCGGAGCTGAAGCTGACGCTCTACTGCTTCTGGCGCCTGGTCCGGCAGCGGGGGGAGATTCGCTACCTGCGTCGGGCCGATCTCTTCGCGGATGAGCGGTTGCTGGAGGCGCTGGCTGCGACCGGCCGGCCCGCCCAGGAGGCGCTGGCGGAGGCCATCGACCGGGCGGTGGCCCGGGGCACCCTCCTGCGCATCTACGTGCGGCGTGAGGGCCATCCCGAGGAGGAGTGGCTTCTCATGAACACCGCCCGCAGCCGCGAGATCGTCTCGTGCATCCGGCGCGGCGACACCACCGATCTAGAGGAGCTGCTGGCGTCGGAGGAGGTCACACACCTGCGCGCCGAACGGGCGAACATCTTCAACCTGTACGAGCAGAACATCGGCTTGCTTCAGCCGTTGATCGCGGATGAGCTGAGGGAGGCGGAGCAGACCTATCCGCCCGAGTGGATCGAGGAAGCCTTCCGCGAGGCGGCGCGAATGAACAAGCGCAGCTGGCGATACGTGCGGGCCATCCTGGAGCGGTGGGCCGCCGAGGGGAAGGACGATGGAATCGCTGAACGAGATTCTGCGGAGGCTCGGCGCCGACGTTACATCCCCGACGAATATGCCGACCTCATCGAGCACTGAACCCGAGGTAGATTCCACGGAGAGCTGTCCCATCTGCCACGGCACGGGATGGATCGTTCGGGATGTCCCGGTCGGCCATCCCGACTTCGGGCGCGCCGTCCCGTGTCGTTGCCGGGCGGTCGAGATCGAGCGGCGGCGCCAGGCCCGGCTGCGGGCGCTCAGCAACCTGGATGCGCTGCAGCATATGACCTTCGATACCTTCCTCCCGGAGGGGATCGGGCTTTCGGACGACCGACGGCGCAACCTGCGCGCCGCCTATGACATCGCCCGGCGCTTCGCCGAACGTCCGGAGGGGTGGCTGTTGCTTCTGGGCGGCTACGGCTGTGGCAAGACCCATCTGGCGGCCGCCATCGCCAACGCCCGCCTGAGCCAGGGCGATGCGGTGCTCTTCGTCGCCGTCCCCGATCTGCTGGACCACCTGCGCGCCACCTTCAGCCCCGCCAGCACCATCGATTACGACGAGCGCTTTGAGACCATCCGCCAGGCCCCGTTGCTCGTGCTGGATGATCTGGGCGCGCAGGCCAGCACGCCGTGGGCCCAGGAGAAACTCTACCAGATCTTCAACTATCGCTACAACGCCCGCCTGCCCACCGTGATCACCAGCAATCAGCGCCTGGAGGACATCGAGATCCGGGTGCGGTCCCGGCTCTCCGATCCTGCGCTGGTTCAGATCGTGACCATTCTGGCGCCCGACTTCCGGCGGGCCGGCGTCGAGCAGTTCCAATCCGAGTTGAGCACCCTGGGCCTGCACCGCCATCAGACCTTTGAGACGTTCGAGTCCCGTGACCAGGAGTTGACGGCCAGCGAGCACAAGAACCTGCAGCGGGCCGTAGCGCTGGCCCGGGCCTACGCCGAGGACCCCAAAGGATGGCTGGTCTTCACCGGCACCTTCGGCTGCGGCAAGACGCACCTGGCCGCCGCGATCGCGAACCGTCAGATCGCCCTGGGACGCGGCGCGCCGATGTTCGTCGTCGTGCCCGACTTGCTGGACCATCTGCGCGCCACCTTCAGCCCCGATAGCCTGGTCTCCTACGACAAGCGATTTGAGGAGATCCGCACCGCCCCACTGTTGATCCTGGATGACCTGGGCACGGAGAGCGCGACCCCCTGGGCTCGGGAGAAGCTGTTCCAGCTCCTCAACTATCGCTATGTGGCCCAGCTTCCCACGGTCATCACCACGTCGGATCCCATCGACCAGGTGGAGCCCCGGCTGCGCACCCGCATGCTGGACACCTCGCGCTGCACGGTCTTCGCCATCGAGGCGCCCGCATATCACGGCGAGCCCCCTCCACGAAAGCGTAGCCGCCGCCGTCGCTGACCTGTCCTTCCTCCCGTTCTTGTCGCCCGCGAGCGGCATGGTATAATACCGCCCGATCGACCCCTTGTATCGGGTTATCCCTGTCGGGGGGAGGTGAATGAACGGCCGGGGCTCGTCGAGGGCTTCGGCTTCGCACCCGTCCCCCCGGATCTCATTCCTCACCCTGGGGGAAACTATGCATCGCTTGCTGAGAGGGAGCCATCCCCTTGTCCTGATCGGGGGACTTCTCCTGTCGTTATTCCTGACCTCGTGCACGGTCGATATCAGCCTGAATCCGACGCCCACGCCCTCGCCGACGCCGACGCGCAAGCTGCGCCCCACCTTCACGCCCACGCCCACACCCGAGCTGAAGCCCACCCAGGCGCCGACGCCGACGCCCGTGCCGCCCACGCCCACACCCACGGACACGCCGACGCCCTTGCCGCCGGCTGCCGTCCCCACCACGAACATGAATGTGCGCCAGGGGCCGGGCACCAACTATCCGATCATCGGGGCCGCCCGGGCGGATCAGGCGTATCGCATCATCGGGAAGAATCCGCGCGGCGATTGGTGGCAGATCGATTACAAGGGACGGGCCGGCTGGCTGTACGCCCCGCTGACCCGGCCGCAGGGTAACGTGGCCGAGGTCCAGATCGCGGCCAACATCCCGCCGCCGCCACCGCCGACACCGACCCCGGTGCCAACCCCCACGCCGGTGCCGCAGCCGGCGCAGCCGCAATATCAGTGGATGCTGGTCAAGGACAGCCCTCGACCGGCGCCCCAATGCGGCACCATCCACTTCGATGGCCAGGTCCAATACGCTGATGGATCGCCGGAGAACGGCGTCTGCGTTCACATCGCCTTCTATGGGCCAAGGAACACGAAGTGCTCGGGGTGTGGTGGCGTCGGGGCGGGCAATTGGAGCTTCGCTCCCTTCGGCAACCAGGATCCCAGGGGGGTGACGGTGGAGATCTATATCGTGGCCTGTCCCCCCAATCTGCCGGAGTATGGCTTGACGCATAACCCCAATGATCCGCCGTTGACGCCCCTGTCCGACAAGTTCGTCGTGACCATCAACAACAAATGTGAGGTCGGGCAGTGGACCAACATCATCTTCCGGAGAACGCGGTAAGTGGGTGTCTGAAAAACACACCACGAAGCCGCTAAGACACCGAGAAGGGATTAAGGGGAGTATATCGAGGTCACTTCTTCACTATTGATCTTCGCTTAGATAAGGCGACATATGAACCCTGGTTTTCGTAAGGGCGACCCCCCGGGTCGCCCTTACTGAATCCGAAACGAATGACGCGGCCCACATTTCTTTCACCACGCGAAGCTCAATAGCGTCTTAGAGCTCCACAAGGGGAGGTGTGGAGGGGCCCTCCCCTCCACGAAAACCCCGCTTTTCCGGCCTGTACCTGCCCTTCTCGGTCCTTCCCGAAGGGCCCAGGCCGAGGCCAGGCAGGTCGAGGGCAAAAGAAGGGCTTTTTCCGGAGGGGCTCCGCCCCTCCGGGCCTCCCCACAGCAGAAGCAACGGCACTTCTCAGACACACTCTTACATCCCGGCCAGCATCCCCTTTCCCACCCAGCTGAGGAGCACGGGCATGGTGAGGATGCTCAGCAGCGTGGTGGCGAGGATCACCATCGCCACGTAGCGGGGCTTGCAGTCGTACTGGGTGGCCAGCACGGCCGTGAACACCGCTGTGGGCGTCCCCCACTGGGTGATGCCCACGATCCGCACGAGCCCCTCCAGCCCCAGGAGGCCGGACAGCGCTACCGCCAGCAGGGGGGAGAGCACCAGGCGGATGCCGGTGGCGATCCAGGCGGGCTTCATCTCATCACGGGTATCTATACTGGACAACTGCATCCCCAGGATCATCATCATGACGGGGACGGCCGCGTTTCCCAGCAGATTGACGGCCCGCATGAGGGGCAGCGGCGGCTCCAGCGCCAGGGCGCGCAGCAGGATCGCGGCCACGGTGGCGTAGATCATCGGCACTCGCAGCAACCCCTTCAGCGCCAGCTTCAGATCGGTGTTCCCGCTGGAGGCGATGAGCACCCCCGCCGTGTTGGCGAAGATGGCGTTGGCCGTGTAGAACAGGACGGCGAGCTGCGATCCCACCTCTCCGAAGGCGAAACGGTTGAGCGGGATCCCGTAGTTGCCATTGTTGACCAGCACCAGGGTCAGCACGAAGGCGCTGGTCATGGCCCGTTCCCAGCCCAGGATCCGGGCGATGAGCAGCCCCAGGATGAGAAGTGTCGCGACCATAGCCAGGAAGAACCCCAGGATCCTCCCCAGGTCCTGCCAGGCGATCTGGATCCGGAACAGGGAGTCGAAGACCAGGGATGGCGTCAGGATGTAGAACGCGGCTACGGAGAAGGAGCGGCTGTCGATCCCCAGCCGCCGGCGTCCCCACCAGCCGGCTCCGGCGACCAGGAAGATCGGGACCAGGATGTTCCAGAGGACTTTTAGCAGCACGGGTGACGGTTACCTTGTGTTTGCGAGATCGTTGAGCCATTTTACCATGGGCGCGGCAATTGGACTACATGAGCCCGATCATGCCGAAGCGGGATGTATCGGCGTATCATGTACATGCGAATCTTTGCATGGATCAGGAGACAAGATGGTGAGCCCCCGGTACGAGAAGGCTGCTCGCCTGTTCAGGGCGTTGGCGCATCCGGCCCGGCTGCGCATCCTCGATGCGTTGCGCTATGGGGAGGAATGCGTTTGCCATCTGGAAGCGTTGTTGGGCAAGCCACAGGCTTACGTGTCGCAGCAATTGGCCGTGTTGCGAGAGGCCGGATTGGTGCGGGACCGTAAGGATGGGCAGCGGGTGTATTATGCCATCTGTGATGAGCGCATGCTCTCCTTGCTGGAGGAGTTTCTAGGGCCGCGGACATCCCCGACACGGCTTGACCATTGCCGCTGCCCCAAATGCCAGGTTTCAGTGAGAGTGTAGCCCGCCGCGTCCGCTATGAGATGATTGTGACGGTGACGTACGTTGAGTGCCGGCCGCGATGCAGCGGCTTCTCTTTGGCGTTCATTGCATGCAAAAATCTCTATATAAAGGTCTTCTTGGCAGGTCTTGCTATTAATGAGACTGGCCCTTTGATGGGCTGCATCGCATGGATCCATGCTCTATTCATGAGGATCGGAGGTATTCCCAGCATGAAACAGGTTGCAGCACCAGGCGTCACAATTGAACAGAGGGAAGGTGTCTTTGAGCGGTTGTCATTGCTCGATCGCTTCCTTCCGTTGTGGATCTTTCTGGCCATGGTTGTTGGCGTGGCGTTAGGAGCGGTCCTGCCTGGCATCAAGGACGTGTTCAGCGCACTCAGCATTGGTACGGTATCTCTTCCCATTGCCCTGGGGCTTCTGTGGATGATGTACCCTGTGTTGGCCAAGGTGCGATATGAGGAGTTAGGGAAGGTGGCTATGGCCTGGCAACAGTTCGGCGTCTCGCTGACATTGAACTGGGTTGTTGGGCCTGCCATCATGTTCGTTTTAGCGTGGGCTTTCCTGCCTGATCTGCCTCACTACCGCACGGGACTCATCATCGTGGGCTTGGCCCGCTGCATCGCCATGGTGCTGATCTGGAATATGTTGGCTGGCGGCGATGCCGAATACTGTGCTGTATTGGTTGCTCTCAACTCTATTTTCCAGATCTTGATGTACAGCCCTCTGGCGTACTTCTATCTGCGGCTGGTGCCGGGATGGTTCGGAGCGGAAGGTTCTGCCGTCAACGTGGGTATGTGGGAGATCGCCCGTAGCGTGTTGATCTTCCTGGGCATCCCACTGGCGGCTGGTATCATCACCCGGTTCACACTGATCCGCCAGCGCGGCCGGGAGTGGTATGAGACGCGATTCATGCCCAAGCTGAGCCCAACGGCGCTCTTCGGCCTCTTGTTCACCATCGTGGTTATGTTCTCCATGCAAGGGGATCGCATTCTTGCCCAACCGTGGGATGTGTTACGGGTGGCCATCCCGCTGGTGGCTTACTTTGTCTCGATGTTTGCTGTCTCCTTTGCGATATCACTGTGGCTTAAGTTCCCCTACGAGCTGGCAGCGACTCAGTCTTTCACCGCGGCGAGCAATAACTTCGAGTTGGCGATCGCGGTGGCGGTGGGTACCTTCTCCATCGCATCGTCAGAGGCGCTGGCGACGGTGATCGGTCCGTTGATCGAGGTCCCGGTCCTGGTTGGACTAGTCTACGTAGCACTGTGGCTTAAAAGAGCCCTTTTCAACACCGATGGCACGCTGAAGCGAACGGTTGTGTCACAAGACGGATAGTAGTCCTCGTGCTGACTCAAGGGGTAACCGTATGGGGGGTGTGGTAACGGACTACGTCGCTCTATCGCAGTTCTCAGTCAGTATGATGACGGACTATCTGCTTGGGCGAGTGTTGGCGGTGCTGGGGTAGAGGGTGGTGCTTGGCGATGGAGGCTCGTTGCAACCGGAAGCGAAAGGTGTGCCGCTGTCCATGTCAGGGTGGAAAAGGCCCAGGTGTTAAGCGTCCACCGCCGGGTGAATGAGACGCAAGAATCGTCAATGGTGCATTTTATCGCTTGCGTTGATTTCATACGGAGGTGGATGGTCATGGATGTGACGTTTTTTATCTGGTTACTGCTCGCCGGCGCAGGCGTTGGCTTCATCAACGGCATGTTTGGCGTAGGCGGCTGCTTCCTGATGGTGCCCACGATGTTTTTTCTGTTCAAGGGCTTGGGTGTGCCGGTGGATACGGCGATGAAGATCTCCCTGTGCACCAATATGGCGGTGGTGGTTCCCACCGCCCTGAGCGGTGTGTTGCGCCATGCTAAGATCAGGAAGTTCTCCAGGTCTCACTACTGGAATTTCGCCATCCCGGTGGGAGTCGGTTCACTGTTGGGGAGTGGCCTCGCCGTCTTCGTGCCGGGGGTGATCTTGAAAGTGCTGTTCGGTGTGCTGTGCCTCATTGGAGCATGGCGCTTCATGACGGCCAGGCCGCGTCCGGTCGACAAGATGCCGTCGATAAGACGGAGCAGGTTCTGGCCCATGGGCTTGGTCGGCGGGTTCATCGCCCATTTCCTGGGCATCGGTGGCGGGTTGGTCTATGTGCCGGCGTTGAACACGATCCTGGAGGTGCCGATCCATCAGACCGTGGCTCTTTCCCAGGCGACGATGGTCATTGGGTCCTCAGTGGGCGCGTTGGCGTTTGTGTTTCTTGGCCTGTTCCGGAACCTGACCGATCTTCCGCCGTGGAGCCTGAGCTACTTCAATCTGGCGGCGTGGCTGGCGTTGGTCGTAACCAGTATCCCGATGGCCCAGGTGGGAGCGATCGCGGCCCACAGGTTGAGCGCCAGACGACTGAAGTTCCTGCTGGCGTTACTGTATGTCTATGTGGGCCTGAAGCTGATTGGTGTGTTCTCCTGGCTGGGATTGCCGTTGTGATAGGCTGGTAGATCCCTTTTACCGTGCTTTCAGGTGCGACGTGTTGTGAAAGGCGCGTCGCACCTTTCTTTACCCGTGAGGGATCGTCCCCCTTTGACTGCGGACACCAGATGGCGTCAGGTACTCCGCTTTAAAGACCGGAGCTGGTGTAGGTCTGTCGTCCCATCGCGGCCGCCCAGCCGGCGATGATCAGCATCAGCGCGGCACATCCCAGATAGATGGCGGGCAGCCCGGTGAGCGGCAGGAGGGCATACGCGGCCAGGGGACCGATGGCGCTGCCCAGGTCGCCCATGGTGTAGAGCACGCCCAGCCCCCGCCCGTGTCGTTCGCCGGCGGATAGATCCCCGATCAACGCGGTTGCCAGGGCCTGGATGCTGCCGCCCGCGGCCGCCCCGATCAGCGGACCCACAATCAGGGCGAGGCCGCCCGGTGCGGCCAGGAGCCCGATCCCCACCGCGCCGGCCACCAGGCTCCACGCCAGCAATCCCCAGCGGTGGCCGGAGCGATCCGAGAGCTGGCCGGAGAGGGGGGCGCCCACCAGGCTGACCAGCGTGCGCCCTGCCAGCAGCCCGCCCGTCACCGTGGCCACGCCGATGCTCCACCCATCCCCGTGTAGGCCGCCCCCCACGCGATCCTGTACCAGAAGCCCCAACGTGGCGGACAGGACGCCTGCGACCACCAGGCGGTTGATCCCATGAGCGGCCGCGGCTGCCCACATCGCGGGCGTGGCCAGGGACAGGCTGCGCAGGAGGGAACGTCCCCCGACCGTCTTCCAGGATCCGATGCGTGCGGACTGGGGATTGCGGGTGTGGCGGGCGGATAGCGCCATGGCCGCCGTCAGCGCGCCCACGGCCGATACCCCGGCGCCGATTCCCAGCGCCGGGCGGTACCCCACCGCGTCGGTCAGCACGCCTCCCAGGAGGTATCCCAGCGCCGCTCCCAGGAAGAACCATAGCTGATAGACCCCCACCCAGGCGCCGCGCCGGGCGGGCGGGGCCATCTGCAACACGATGGCGTTCCCGCCCACCCAGATACCCGACCAGGCGATACCCCACATCAGCCGACCCACCAGGAGCGATGGCAATCCCGAGCTCAGCGCATAGATCGCTGTGGACAGCACGCCCAGCCACAGCGCGCCCAGAAAGAGCCGCCGTCGATCGGCCAGGCGGTCGTAGAGCCACCCGGCCGGCCCGTTGGAGGCCAGCCGGATGAAGCGGTTCACGCTCAGAACCACCCCGATGGCTCCCAGGGTGATGCCGGCCTCCCCAGCGTGGGTGGGCAGCACCGCGTAGAGGGTGGCGTCCCCCATCAGGGAGAGTGCCGTGGCCAGGCCGAGCGGCCAAAGCATTCGCATCGCGCCGACGTCGCCGGGCGTGATGCCATCTATGGCTTGGGACATCGCGGGATCATCCTCTGTCTGGGCGTTGGAATCCGTCCCATTGTGCCTGATCCTCCTCCTCGCGTCAACTGATGTTGTCCATGCCGGCCTGAACGACCTTGAATGCAGCCCTCTCCCTTCGGCGGCCATATCCTTGGCAGCCGTTCAGATCACGGGTATACTTTACCCGTTGGCGATCTACTGAGATACAAAGGCTTCAGGAGAGGATCATGCACGAGACCGTACGCCAGCGCTTGCAGGCCGCCATTGAGCAAATCCCTGCCGTGGACATTCATTCTCATATCGATTTTCGTCGCCCTGCCGCTACGGATGTGGGCGATGTCGTCTTTTATCACTATATCGTCAGCGAGCTGATGACCGCAGGGATGCCTCGCGCCCTCCTCTCGTCGGAGAACGCGCCGCGTGATCGCCTCCGGGCTGCGGTGCCGTACCTGTCGCGCATCGCGAATACCAGCACCTATTGGACCTTGCAGCGCATCGTTCGCGATCTATACGAGATCGAGGGGCCCTTGGATGAATCCGCGTGGATGCGGTTGTGTGATCGCGTTGAGGCGGATGCTCGCCAGCCTGAGCGCGCCGCGTATGTGCTCCGGGAAAAAGCTCGCATCCGGCGCACCTTCCTGACGTTTCGGTGGAATGCCGCCTGGGAAGGGGTGGATACGGCGCTCTTCTGCCCCACGGTGCGGGTGGAGGCGCTGGTCAGCCAGCCGTGGGATGATGATCTGGTGCAGCTCTTGGAGGATCGAGCCCAACAGAGCATCCGCACCGCTGCCGACGTCGAGCGGGCCATGCAGCAACTCGTCAGCTCGTGGCGGGAGCAGGGGGTGGTCGCCCTCGCCGCCTCCTTCGAGCGCGAGCGGTTGTGGGATTGGTCGGCGCCGTCGCCCAGCCGGGTGGACGCGGCGTTGCGCGCCCTCCGCCGCTCCGAGGCGCTCAGCAACGTGGAGGCGGATGCGCTCAACGTGTTCGCGTGGCGCAGCCTGCTGGCCGCGTGCGATGCCAGGCGCATCCCTGTGCAGATCATGGTGGGGATACGCCGGCTTCCCGGGGGGCTCCGGCTGCCGGTGACGAAGCCCGACACATTGGCCGCCCTCGCGGTGCTCTTCGCCGATTTCCCCAATCTGCGCTTCGACGTCGCTCTGGCCAACCCCGTTCAGTCGCACGAGCTGGCCTCGTACGCCAAGATGCACCCCAATGTCTCCGTCGCAGGCTACTGGTGGTATGCTCTGAATCCCAGCGTGATCCGCCGCATGTTGCGGGAGAGGATCGAGCTGCTGCCGGCGAACAAGATCCAGGGATTCTTCTCCGATGCCTATTGCGTGGAGTGGAGCTACGGCAAGATTCAGTTGGTGCGCCGCCAGATCGCACATGTGTTGGCCGGCATGGTGGAAGAGGGGTATCTGGAGGAGGAACAGGCGGTCGATCTGGCAGCCGATCTATTGGATCGCAATCCAGGGCGGCTTTACTTGGGAGAGTGATATGGGCGATACTTGCCGCTTGACAAGGAGGTCGTGACCCGCTACAATCCCTGTGTAACTTGACAACCGATGACATAGCGCGCGCAGAGGTGCTCCAGTGGCCCGGAAGCCCGGAGCACAATGGGGGAAGACCGGTCAAAGTCCGGCGCTGTCCCGCAACTGTAGCCTGAGCCACTTGGCGGCTCGGGGAGCCAGGATACCCGCCTCTGCGTTTGCTCGTCACCACCTTCGAGGCAAAGGGGGCCGAGCGTGCGAGATCGCTTATGCCCCCGCCGCGCTTCACAGCGCGGCGGGCTTGCTTTCTGCACACAGGCCCCTCCCGATGCGGAGGGGCTTTCGTTTCCCCGCGATGCCTCCCCACACATCTGAGAGGAGCCATCATGGAACAACAGCTATTGCCCTTCTCCGACGCAGGGGATCACGCGCGTCAGGAGCGCGTCCTGGCGCCGATCCTGGCCAGCGCCGCGCTCGGCCAGCGTGTGTTGATCGTCACGTTGCGCTTTGGCGCCGATGTCTGGTGGACCATCCACGCCGAACGGCATGATCTGGATATCACCGTGCTGCCGCTGGAGCTTCCGGTCGGCGTCGGATCGTTGCCGTGGCTGGTGTCGCTGCGCCTGGCCGAGGCCGTGTGGCGGGCGCTGCTTTACGACGTCGTCGTGCTCTATGGCGCCCGGGAGGCCTTGAGCGCGGGGCATGTCATGCCTGACGCCTTGCTGGCCTACTGTCGCGTCATCGCCAGGTACACGCAGCTGTTCCTGATCTGATCTCGGCGCTCTTCGTGGGGATCAAAGTGTGGAGGGGACCTCTCCTCTTGCCCACTCGGCGGGAAAGGTCGCCAGGCGAATCTCGTTGGTGTTGTTCGGACGCGCCGCCTCAAAGTATACGAACACCTGTTCCCCAACGACCATCCAATGGGAGTAACGGAAGGTGTGATAGTCGCCAGGCGTTGTGCTCTTCAGTAAGGGCTCGTGCGGTGTCAGGTCTACAAACGTTCGAAGATCTGGCGAATAGGCTAGGCCGGTCGCGATGTTGTACACGGGATCTCGCCATCGCAGGTTCGATCCCTCGTAGACGAACAGGTAGCCCACCGCCATAGGGAGGACGCTGGCCGGGCGAGTGAAGAAGTTATGCCAGCCTTGGCTCTCCATGATCGGGCCCTGTGCGGCAGGTCGCCATCTTTCTCCATCCTCGCTGACGAAATGATAAGGCCGTTCAACGCGGTCGGTGCCGATGACGAACATATGCCACCGCCCTTTGGCCCACAGGACGACCGGGTCCTTGTAGCCGGTGACGTGTACGAACTCGTCGTCGGGATAGTCGGCCGTGAGGACCGGCCGCGCGGAGCGGGCATCGAAATCCGCAGGGTCTGCCACGTCTTCGAACTTCAGGATCACCCAGCCGCGCTCCAGCCCGCTGCATCCATACAGCTTGTATCCGCCCGTCATCGGATCGCGCACAAGCGCCGGCCGCTCGAAGACGGGCACGCCCGCGTCCTCTCGCAGGATGTGGTGGATCGGCTCGAAGTGATGCCCATCCGCGCTCTTGAGGATGCGGATCTCGTATCCCCTTCGGCCGCGCGGTGACCTGCCCTCTCGCATACGAGCGGCCATGTAGAACGTCCCATCGTCGGCCCGGACGACGGACGGGGCGCCCGCCCACCACTCGGGCGTGTCCTCATCGGGCTCGAGGATGACCTCATATCGTGACATCGCGGAGACGATCCTTTCGAACATCGCCTTCAATCCCTCCGTGTGAGCGCTGGAGGTCGTTCCCGACTATAGCTTCAGCAGGCGGGTTGCGTTCTCCTGGTAAACCCCCTGCAGTACCTCATCCGGCAGGCATACGCCGTAGATCCGCCAGCGGCCCTGGGGTGGGATAGGGGCGCCCGGGGCGTATTCAAAGTACTCGTCCGCCGTCTCCAGGAAGCGAAAGTAGGTCTGATATGTCGGGATGTCGGGGCGCGCGTCCGTGCCGAAGAGGATGCGATCAGAGTGCTTCAGGAACCATGCCCGGGCGGTGTAGGGTGCCCGGCCCAGCTCCGCGATGCGGGCCGAGATGTCCGTATAGAGGTTCGGGTATCGATCCATCATCCGCGATACGAAGCCCTGGTTTTCGGGATAACAGCCGACATGCGCGGTGATGAACGTGGTGCCGGGGTGCGTCTCGATCATCCGGTAGAGTGCGTCGATGAGCTCCTCGAAGGAGGGATATTCCGGGCCGTAAAAGTGCCACTCGGGACGGCGGCGGAGCTCATCCCAGCGCTCGTTGAAGCGATCCAGTGGGCGGAAGAAGGCCACCGGGTCGGCGGTGTGGATCAGCACGGGGATCTCGAGTTCGCCGGCCTTGTCCCACAGATCGGCGATGCGCGGGTCGTCGGGCATCACCAGGTGCCCCTTCTGATCCCGGATCTGCAGCCCCAGGCGTTTGAAGATCTTCAGCCCCCGTGCCCCGGCCTTCACATCCTCTTCCAGCCGGGCCGTCGCTCTGTCCGCCCAGCCCGGCCGGCCGACGTCGGTCCAGTCCACGTTGCAGAAGGTGACGAATCGGCCGGGGTAGGCGGCGTCGAGCTTCTCCACGCTCTCCTTCAGCCGGTCACCCGTGCCGCCGCTGAGATTCACGATGGTGGCGATGTTGAGGTAATCCATCATCCGGACGAGTTCGTCCAGATCGACGCCATGCATGCGTTTGTCCCATACGGGCAGGTGATTGTGAACGTCTACTACGGGGAATTTCGCCCGAGGTACGTGATGCTGAGGTACGACGAGCTCCGAGCGCGGTTGATAGTCCTCGGCGAGTAGCACATCGCGCATGGCAGATCCTCCCAGTTTATGGCGTGCAGTGGGCACGGCGAAACGTGAGTACATAATACGTGACGAACGATGGAGGCTGACAGACGCGCGCTGGATGAGCGGCGAGAGGGGGATCTCACGATCACCTGCTTCGCCATCTCCACAGATCCGATCGGGGCTCTACCTCGAACATGGTCGGCAGCCAGTGATGGAAGTTGTCGCCCGCTGTCACGAGGTGCTCGTAGAGCCGGGTCATGAGGTCTCGCTGGATGTCGGCGTAGGCCGGGTGATCGTACAAATTATGGAGCTCGTACGGGTCGGCTTCCAGATCGTACAGCTCGTTGATGTCGGGCGGGTTGACGACGAGCTTGTATCGGTGCGTGCGGATCATCCGTTGCGGGTATGGAAAGTGATGGCCGTGGAACTCGGCGAAGACGGCGTCCGGCCAGTTGGCCTCTGGATCCCGCAGCAGCGGGATCAGGCTGCGGCCGTCCAGCCCGTCCGGCACGGGCACTCCCGCCATGTCCAGGAACGTCGGCATCAGATCGGTCAGGGATACCAGCGCGTCACACGTGCTGCCCGGCCGCGTCACCCCCGGCCAACGGATGATCATCGGGATGCGGTAGATGTCATCATACATCATCGGCCCCTTATCGGCCAGTCGGTGGTTCCCCACGAATCCCCCGTGGTCGGAGGTGAAGCAGACGGCCGTGGCGTCCGCTAACCCCAGCGCCTCCAGCTCGGCCAGGATGCGACCGATCTGCTGGTCGATTAGGTTTACATAACCCCAGTAGGCGGCGGTCACCCGTTGCCACACGGGCCAGGGGTAGGTGTCGAAGGCCCAATGCTCGTGGTAGCGTTTGTGGACGGCGGGCTTGCCGGCGAAGGTCTCCGCCATCGATGGGTGGCGTTCGACCTGATCCGGGGGATAGCGATTCAGCACGGGCTCGGGCAGGAAGTAGGGGAGATGTGGGCCGAAGAAATGGCAGGCCAGGAAGAAGGGATCCCCCGTGCGGTGGAAGCGATCGGCGTAACGGCGCAGGAATTGGATCGTCCGCTCCGCCAGGTAGTAGGGATAGGTCGCCTCGACCGGCGCGTCGTGGACGCCCATCATCGGCAGGGAGGGGCGCCCGTTGGGGAACGTGCCGCGCACTTCGTCCCGCACGGAGAAGCGGGGCAGGCCGCGCTCTTCCAGATAGCTCAGATAGTCCGGGTGGTCGTAGGGCGGCGCCCAGCCGGGGTAGTGCTCCCCCTCGAAGCCGTAGTAGGCGGGGCCGCGCTCGACGCCCACGTGCCATTTGCCGACGTTGCCGCACGCGTATCCCGCCGGGAGCAAGTAGGCGGGCAGAAGGGTATTGTGCTCGGGGATCTCCCACGGGTAGCCCACGTTGCGCTCAAAGTTGGCCAGCATGCCGTGGCGGAACGGGGCCACGCCGGTGAGTAGCGATGTGCGCGCCGGTGTGCAGATGGCCGTGCAGGTGAAGGCGTGGGTGAAGCGGGCGCCCTCCGCCGCCAGCGCGTCCAGATGGGGCGTCTCGCAGATCTCGGCCCCGTAGCATCCGATCGTGTCCAGCCGGTGCTGGTCGGTGGTGATCAGCAAGATGTTCATTCGATCGCCCATAAGCTCCCTCGCCGATGAGAACGTTCGTGGATTTCGATCCGTTCGCCTGCCCACCATACACGTCCGGCTGGGTGATGTCAAGGCGGCGGCGCCGGAGGGCGAATCCCGTGGGGGCGGACGCCCGGTTGTAGGGCGATACGGGGGAAAGCTTTGAGGGGCTTTTCCCCAGACGGGGAATTTATCTGCAGGGGCGATTCATGAATCGCCCCTGCCCCGGTAACACCCATGAGGGAGACCCCAGGGTTCAGAGGCCCCTCCGCACCACTCCTGGGAGTTTGCGATGGGCATCGTGGGTTGTTTCGCGGCATTTCCACCATTGGATACGCCACCTTGCTGGCTATTCCAACATGGGCGTGGTAGAATAAATCGCAAGGTATGAGGATCGATCTGAGAGAAAGGACGGGGACCATGTCTGAGATGTGGAATCGGCGTGAGTTCGTGAAGCGATTGCTGGCGTTGTCCGCGATCGGGGCTGTGTTGAGCGCCAATGGATGCCGTTCAGAGCAGCCGGCTGCCCCGGAGGCGGAGACCTTGCCGTCCACTCCACCCCCGACCGCCCCGGCGGGTGCGGTGGACCTGGCCGTGGCGCATGGCCCGGATGCCGATCCGGCCGAGCTCACCCGGCGCGCCATCGCCGCACTGGGCGGGATCGAGCGGTTCGTGAAGAAGGGAGATGACGTCATCGTCAAGCCGAACATCTGCACCGCGGCGCATACCTACGAGTACGCGGCCACCACCAATCCCCAGGTCGTGGGAGCGATCGTGGCGTTGTGCGTGGCCGCGGGCGCCAAGCGGGTTCGGGTCATGGATGCCCCCTTCTCCGGGACGCCGCAGCAGGCCTACGAGCGATCCGGGATCGCGCAGGCGGTAGGCGAGGCCGGGGGCGTCATGGAGGTGATGAGCCCGGTCAAGTACAAGGATACCCCGATTCCCCAGGGCAAGGATATCAAGAGCTGGCCCATTTATCAGGAGATCTTTCAGGCGGACGTGGTCATCGATGTGCCCATCGCCAAGCATCACAGCCTGGCCGGGCTGACGCTGGCCATCAAGAACCTGATGGGTGTGATCATCCCCAACGGCCGTGGGCGCTTCCATCGCAATCTGCATCAGCGCTTGGCCGACCTGGCGACCGTCGTGCGGCCCACGCTGACCATCGTGGACGCGGTGCGGATCCTGACGGCTCATGGGCCGACCGGTGGCAACCTGGATGATGTGAAGAAGATGGACACGGTGATCGCCAGCAGTGATATCGTGGCGGCCGATGCCTACGCGACCACCCTGTTCGGCAAGAAGCCCTCGGACATCGGCTACATCGTGAGGGCAGCCGAGATGGGCCTGGGCCGGATGGACCTGGACGCCCTGAAGATCGAGAAGATCGCCCTTTGAGCGGATTTTCCTTTGGGCAGGCCTGATGGCGTTCCGCTGGGACGAGGCATCACTCGCCCAGCGGGGCCGACATTTCGCGAGGAGAGGGGATCATGGCGACTTATTGGACTTTCCACACGGCTGGGGAGACCTTCTTCGGTCCGGGAGCCGTTCAGGAGCTGAAGGCACAAGCCCGTCGGCGCGGGCTCAAGCGCGTCCTGGTGATCACCGACGCGCCGTTGGTCCAGGCGGGGCCGGTGGACCGGGTCACCGATGTCTTGAAGGCCGCGGGTGTGGCCTTCGAGATGTTCGACGAGGGTGAGCCAGAGCCGCCCATGCACGTCATTCTCGCCTGCGCGGAGCGAATTCGGGCTGGTGATTACGACGCGTTGGTGGCCGTGGGCGGTGGCAGCAACACGGACCTGGCGAAGGCGGCCGCGGTCGTTGCCCGATACGGCGGCCATCCCCGGGACTACATGGGCGAGGACCTGGTGCCCGGCCCTATCATGCCGCTGATCGCCGTCTCCACTACGGCGGGGACGGGATCGGAGGTCTCCTCGGCGGCCGTGCTCAAAGATCCGGATACGGGGGTCAAGGGGGCCATCCTCAGCAATCTGATACGCCCGGCTGTCGCCCTGTGCGATCCCGAGCTTACCCTGACCTGTCCGCCCCGGCTCACCGCCGCGGCGGGCATGGACGCGCTCACCCATGCGATCGAGGCCTATATCAACATCGATTTCCACGCCAAACCCGCGCCGCCGGAGGGGCCCGCCCTGTTCCAGGGCAAGGGCCCGCTGACCGACGTCCTGGCCCTGCGCGCCATCGAACTCATCGGCCGGAACCTGGAGCGCGCTGTGCATCACGGGGACGATCTGGAGGCGCGCACCGCCGTCCATCTGGGCAGCCTGATGGCCGGGATGGCCTTCTCCAACGCGGGCGTAGGGGTGGTGCACGCCATGGAGTATCCCGTGGCCGAGCTGGCGCATCGCCCTCATGGGGAGGGGAACGCGTTGCTCCTGCCGTACGTGATGGAATTCAACCTGCCAGCACGCCCCAAAGCGTTCGCGGAGATCGCCCGGGCCATGGGCGAGGACGTGGAGGGCCTGCCGGAGGATCAGGCGGCGGCTCGGGCGGTGGAGGCCGTGCGTCGCCTGGAGCGGGCTGTGGGTGTGCCCATGCGCCTTTCGGAGATCGGCATCACGGCCGAGCAGGTGGACTACATCGCCGAGAGGACCTTCAGCCTGAAGCGACTGATGCTCATCAACCCTCGGCCGGTGACGCTGGATGATCTGAAAGAGATCGTGCGTCGGGCGTTGTAAGGGGGGCTTTGCCGATTCGGAATCCTCTGCCTGGGTGCTCACAGCCCAGGCAGAGTTCTTTCATCCGCCGTCGCCGGAGATAATCCTTCAAGCGTTTGACCATGGGAGGAAGATCTTTGCGAGCACAGACCTGGCGCCGGGTGCGTCCCTGGATACAGGCCGTCTTGTTCCTGCTTTTCCTCTATCTGTTCCTAACAGCGGGCCGTGATTCCTGGCTGCCGGCCGACCTCTTCTTCCGCCTGGACCCGCTGGCCGGCCTGGCCGGCATGCTGGCCAGCCGACGTCTCATTCCTTCCCTGCTCCTGGGCACCCTCCTCGCACTGGTCCTGGCGCTGGCTCTGGGGCGGGTATGGTGTGGCTGGATCTGTCCCCTGGGCACTGTATTGGATTGGACGCCCGGTCCTCGCCCGCGGCTGGACCAGCCGGATCCCTCGCCGCGCTGGCGGCAGACCAAGTACTTCCTGCTGACTTTGATCCTCGTCGCGGCCCTGGCGGGGAACCTGACATTCCTGATCCTTGATCCCATCACGTTGCTGTATCGCACTTCGGCGACCGTTCTCTGGCCGGTGTCGAACTTCCTGATCTCTCGCGCTGAGACGCTCGCCTACACGGTGCCCTTCCTGCAGGCCCCCATCGATGTCTTTGAGGCCGCGGTTCGTGGGCCTATCCTGCCCCTGTATCAGCCGCTGTACCGGGGAAACGTGTTGGTCGCGTTGTTCTTCGTCGCCATCCTGGCGCTCAACGCGATTCGTAAGCGGTTCTGGTGTCGTTATCTGTGTCCGCTGGGGGCTCTGTTGGGGCTGGTAGGCAAGGTGGCCTGGCTGCGGCGGGTGGTAGGGGACGAGTGCATCGATTGTCACCTGTGCGCCCGGGCCTGCCCCATGGGGACCATCGACCCGGCGCGCGGCCACGCGAGCGATCCGTCCGAGTGCACTCTGTGCCTGGATTGCGTACCGGTGTGCTCGCGTTCCGAACAGCACTTCGTCGGGCATTGGCGGCCGGCTGCCTGGCGCGCGTACGATCCCTCACGCCGTCAGGTCCTCACGTCGGCCGGCGCCGCGCTGGCGCTGTTGGGGCTTTTCGGCGCGGAGCCCGCGGCCGGCCGGGAGCATCCCTATCTTATCCGGCCACCGGGCGCCCGCGAGAACGACTTCCTCTCCAAGTGCATCCGGTGCGGCATCTGCGTGAGGGTGTGCCCCACGTCGGGGCTGCAGCCGAGCCTGGGGGAGGCCGGGTGGGCCGGGCTGTGGACGCCGGTGCTGATTCCCCGGCTGGGATACTGCGATTACGCCTGCAACGCGTGTGGGCAGGCCTGCCCGGTGGGCGCCATCCCGCCGCTCACGCTGGAGGAGAAGCGGCAGGCCGTGATCGGCCATGCGTACATCGATCAAAACCGCTGCATCCCCTGGGCGGATCTGCGGGACTGCATCGTGTGCGAGGAGATGTGTCCGGTTCCGGATAAGGCCATCGTGTTGGAGGAAGTAGACGTTCAGACGCCGGATGGGGAGCTCGTGCACGTCCGGCGGCCGCATGTGGTGCGAGAGCGCTGCATCGGCTGTGGGATTTGCGAGAACCACTGCCCGCTGAACGGCGAGGCGGCTATCCGGGTCTACGTGCCCACCGATCTGAGCGTAGGGTTTTGACGGACGAGGAGGCACATTATGGCGAGGACGGGTATGACCGGAGGCAGTGACCTGGCTTATCTGCGAAGGGAATCCTTCCAGATGATCCTCATCCTCGTCATGGGCGCCCTGTACCTGTGGATCGGAGTCCTATTCTCGCGCAATCTCTGGTTCAATCGCTCCTGGTTAAGCCCCCTTCCGATCATCGTGGGGTTGGCCGCCGCGTTCGTCCTTCAGAGGGAGAAGCTATCCTCCGCCGCCATCAGCGCCATCACGGGCATTACGCTGGCCGTATCCCTCCTCATGTGGCGTTCCGGCCTCGACGTCGCCCCCTACATGCTGGTCATCGTCGTCAGCCTGACCAGCCTGCTGTTCAGCCCGCAAGTCGTGGCCGGCGTTGCCCTCCTGTGCAACGGCCTGGTTCTCGCCATCGGCGTCCTCCGCTTCGGCTATTCCCCTCTCTCGTCGGAAGTTCTGGGGCCGATTCTCCTCATCAGCGCGGTTGGCATCCTCTCCTCGCTTTCGGTCCGCAACCTGTACCTGGTGCTTCACTGGGCCTGGGAGCGCGCCATGACCGCGCAGCGTCGCGAGGAGGAGCTTCGAGATCAACAGGCCGAGCTGGCCCGCACGTTGAAGGCTTTAGACGAGGCCTGTCGGCGATTGCAGCACCTGAACTATGAGCTGGCCCAGGCGCGCGAGGCCGCCGAGGAGGCGCGACTCGTCAAGCAGCAGTTCGTGACCAATATCAGCCACGAGCTGCGCACGCCGCTGAACGTTATCGTCGCCTTCAGCGAGATGATGTACCTGTCCCCGGAGAGCTACGGGGGCGTCCCGCTACCCCCGGAGTATCGCGGGGACATCCGGGAGATCTACCGCAGCAGCCAGCATCTCCTCCGCCTGATCGATGACGTGCTGGACCTGTCCCAGATCGAGGCCGGCCGGATGCAGATCTATCTGGAGCCGGCCGACCTGCGTGCCGTGATCACGGAGGCTCTCGACATCATCCGCCCCCTGATGCGGGGCGCGCAGATCGAGCTGCGCGTCGACATCCCCTCCCATCTGCCTTCGGTGTTGATGGATCGGGCCCGGATACGACAGGTGTTGCTCAATCTCCTCAACAACGCCCGGCGCTTCACCCATCGCGGCCATATCACCGTGCAGGTCGCCCAGGAGCACGAACAGATCAGGGTGACCGTCGCGGATACGGGGATCGGCATCGCGCCGGAGGATCATCACAAAGTGTTCGAGGAGTTCCGGCAACTGGATGGCACTACAACCCGATGTCAGAACGGTAGTGGGCTCGGGTTGGCCATCAGCAAGCGGTTTGTGGAGATGCACGGGGGGCGCATCTGGGTGGAGAGCGATGGGATCCCCGGCCACGGCAGCCGGTTTCACTTCACGTTGCCCCTGGCAGGCACCCAGATGGTGGAGAGGAGCTCGGTGCATCGGACGCCGGTGGCCTGGATGCGGCCTCGCGGCCGCGGCCGAACCGTCTTGCTCCTGGATCAGGACCCGACCATCGTCCGCATGATGGAACAAACCCTAGAACAGTATGTGGTCGTGCCCGTTGAGGACGCCTCGGAGGTCCCCAAACTCGTCGCGGAGCTGCATCCCCGCGCTGTAATCCTCAACCCGGCCCGAGGGCGCCAGGCGTGGCGACAGATGCGAACGTTGCGCCAGCGCCTGGGGGACGCCGCCCCGCCCGTCATCCTGTGCCCTTTGGTGGGGGAACGCCAGATAGGGCGGGCCCTGGGCGTGATGGACTATCTCGTCAAGCCGATCTCTCGCGCCGCGCTCATGGACTTGCTCGATCGGCAGGACGAAGGCGTGCGTCGGATCCTCATCCTGGATGACGACCCTCGGATGGCCCGGCTCCTCTCGCGCATGATCCGCTCGGCGCCACGCGAGTATGAGGTGGTGCGCGCGTACAGCGGATCGGAGGGGCTGCGCAAGATGCGACGTCAACGCCCGGATCTCGTCCTCCTGGACCTGATCATGCCGGAGATGGATGGCTACGCTGTATTGGCCCAGATGAGGGCGGACGCCAGGTTGCACGATATCCCGGTCGTGGTGATCACCGCTCGCGAGCGCACTCCGGAGGAGGAACGTCGATTGGGGAAGGGGATGCTGATGGTCACCAGTGGGTCGGGCTTCACCAATGAGGAAGCGCTGCGTTACCTGAACGGGCTCCTCGAGGCCGTCCCCCCGCCTCCTCCCTCACGGTTACGACGCGCCGGACAGGTTGGCCAAAACGGACAGGAGGTCGGCCTGCGTGACCGGCTTGTGCAGGTAGGCGACGGCTCCCAATGAGCGCGCCAGATCCGGGTCATCCAGCACCGAGCAGATGATCACCGGGATGTGCTGCGTGGCGGGGTCGTTCTTCAGCGCCTGCAGGATCTCCCACCCATCCTGGGCGGGCATCATCACGTCGAGGGTGATGGCCGTAGGTTCCAACTCCCGCGCAAGCCGCAGCGCCTCGGCCCCGGTGGTGGCCCCGACGACCTGGTACTCGTATCCGGCCAGGAAGCGGCGAAACGCCCGAATGACGGATTCGTTATCCTCCACGACGAGGAGGACCTTCTGGCCATCGGTCGGGAAGGAGAAGCGGCACGTATACCCCGCCGGACTGACCTGCAAACCCTGCCATTGCCCGCCCATCATCTCCACCAGCCGTTGTGAGAAATCCAGCGCCGGTACGTGGGGATCGGATACGTCTCCCGAGAGAGATGAGACGTCCGCTCCGGCGACCAGCTCAATGAGGACCCTTCTCCTCTCATATCGCATGTGGAGGCTGATCTTCTGGATGCCCGGCAAGGTGATCAGGCGGCTCAGGGCGTTCAGGAGGACTTGCCTGAGCAAAGTGCGGTTGCCGTAAATGGACGGGAGCCGGGGGCTCAGCGCACATTCCAGGGCCACACCGCGTTGCTCCGCGAGATGGCCGATGGCCTTCAACACCCCACGGACTACCTCGATGGGATCCACAGCCTCGCGCTGGCTAAAGATGCGCTCCGCCTCGGCGACGATCGGGTCTTCCGCCTCGGCGGGTGGCGACGTCTGTCGTGGAAGCTTCTCCCACAATACGTCGGCCAGCGCCATAAGCGCCTTTTGTTGCTCGCGGAAGAACTGCCGTCGGCTGCACGCCAATTCCCGCAGGATCTCGGGCAGCGGCCACCGCTCCACGTAGCGGTATACCAAGAGGGAATAATATCGGGCATGAGGCGCGTCCGAAAGCGGCGTATCGGGGGGATACAGCTCCTCAATGCTCTCCAGCAAGAGGCGGTGAAGCCGCTGGGCCCGGCTGGGGCCCTCGTGTTCATCCCTGGGCCAATATTGCAGGGCCAGTGGATGATCTTGAAGGTGCGGGTAATCGTATAGATGGGCCAGGGCGTCCTTGACCAGCCGGATAAACTCCTCCCGTGTGCGCATATCGCCGTCCCAGGTTCACGGTAAACTGTCACCAATCGGGCACTGACGTGGCACTTTCCTGCCCTCTCCAATAGCCTCTCCAGCTATACTTAAACATGGGAGCGATTTAGCCCGGCTGTCATTATACCACCTTCTATTCCCCCGTGACAGACGTTCCAAGAGGGGTGATGTATCCGAAAGGGTGGAAATCCCGCGAGACGGTCCACAACGCTTACCGCAAGCCCACAGGGGGGATCGGAGGGACCTCCCTTCGCCAGGGCATCCCCTTGCCGCCTGGCACCTGCCCTTTCCTGACCTGATTCGGGTAGACGGAGTCGGGCGAGGCAGGTCAGGGGCGGAAACCAGGCAGTTTCTTATTGAGGAGCCCAGCTCCTCAAGGCTCCCCGCTGCATTTCCGCCGAAAAAGGTGCACGACCAAGAGGTCATCCACACGTCGGTTCATCACCAGCCGTGTATTGCGGAGAGAGGAGGTGAGACTGGGACAAAGAAAGGTTGATGGCCAAGCTCATCGTGCCCACCCGCGAATACGGAGAGGGGACGCTGTATGGGCGGAAGGACGGCTTGCCCCTGAATCGGCGGGCGAGGCACACGGATCTCCGGCGGTTCTCTGTGAGCCCGATGTCTATACCTGTCACGTTTAGCAAACATCCCACATGTGGGATGTTTGGCGTGACAAAGGAGGGAGAGCGATGTCCGTGCTAAACGAGATGGCGCGCAAGTGCGTCACACGACGGGAGATGCTGCGGTTTCTGGGGGTGAGTGCGGCG
>JAADGJ010000042.1 GCA_013152435.1 Chloroflexota bacterium
TCTGGCCACGTCGTGTGCTGGGGGAAACCGAGAAGATGCGTATACAGACACGACACCTTGCCTCGTCCCTGCAGGCGCCATGTATGCCAATGATGGACATTGGACTTTGAAAAGGCCCTAAGCCTCCGCCCAGCACGGATTGTCGTCATACGCTGAGCATGCTATAATGGAGCGATCGCTCCAATGCACCATCCCATACGCGGGCCTACCCCTCGATCATCGCTGCCGTACAACGCCACGCGACCGGTCATGAAAGCTGATCTCTCCGCGACCCTCGCGCGAGGGAACACAGGCCCGGAACCTTTAGCCCGGTGGCACCACAGGCCACAGGCGTCTCGTATGCGGCGTCCCACACAAGAGCGAGAACCACTTCCCCAATGGAGGTCCCATGAAACTGCTCTTTAGCATCGTCAACAGCAAAGACGCCGGTGACCTGGCTCGTAAATTGGTCCAGGCCGGCTTTCGCGTCACGATGATGTCCAGCGCCGGAGGGCTTTTACGTCGCGGGAACACCACCTTCCTGATCGCGACGGAGGATGAGCGGGTAGAGGAGGCGCTACAGATCATTGCGGATACCTGCAACCCGCCACCCGAAGGGCCCTTCTACATCCCGGGCCTGGGCACCCGCCACATCGGCGCGGCGACCGTCATGATCCTGGAGGTGGAAAGGGCCGAACATTTCTAGCCCCTCCTCGGCCGCCACGCCCCGTGGCCGCCTACTGCCAGCCCCTTGCCTCCCCCCGGTGACGGGCTGCCTCTCTCAACAAGCGAACGTCACGTACTAGCGAAACATGTCCAACTCTCGCGGGCGCAGGAGGTCCACCAGACGGCCTGCCCCGGCCTCATACGGCGCGCCCCGCACCACGACCACCGGCGTCCCCTCGTCGGCCTCGCCCATGAGGAGCGCGGCCGCGGCCGCCACGCTATCCGCGGTGCCCACACGGGTCACGCGCAGCATCCTCCCATACAGATCCCTCCGCCCCCGCAGATCCGTCAGCGGGAGCAGCCCCGCCACCCCGATGACCACCCCCACAGCTCCCAGCCGCCATGCCCGACCGTGCGAGTCCACGATCAGCACGGCCACCCGGACCCCCAGCTGTTCATGCAAGGCCTCTCGGATCCGCCGCGCCGATCGATCCGGGTCCAGAGGCAGCAACAGCACCCATTGGTCATCCTCGTTCCCCGGGCACACGTTGGAATGATCGATGCCAGCATTGGCGCAAACGAAGCCCAGCCGATGCTCGACGATCATCAGCCCGGGCCGGGCGCGCAGGACCTGGGCAGACTCACGCAGGATCAGCTCCACCAGGCGAGGATCTTTGTGCGTCCTTTGCGCCCACACCATCGCCTCCGACGATGGCTCCACATCGGCCAGGGCGACGATCCTCCCCTCCGCCTTCGAGACGATCTTCTGCGCGACGGCGACCACGTCCCCATCCTGCAGCGGATACTCTGCCTCGCCCAACGCGCATGCGATGACCTCACCGAGGTCATCGCCTTGACGAATATCCGGAATGCCGGGGATGGCGGTCACCGTCATCTGCCGTAACATGATCCCTCGGCCGTCTCCTATGCCTAAGAGTGTGTCTGAGAAATGCCGTTGCTTCTGCTGTGGGGAGGCCCAGAGGAGCGGAGTCCCTCCGGAAAAAGCCTTTCTCCCGCCTTCGACCTGCCTGACCTCGGCTCGAGTCCTTTGGAAAGGGCCGAGAAAGGCAGGTGCAAGGCCAGAAAAGCGGGATTTTCCGTGGAGGGGAGGCCCCCTCCACACCTCCCCCTGTGGAGCTGGTCGTTGGGGGAGACCCCTCAGACGCCTTGCCGGTAAACTTTCAGACACGCTCTAAGCGCCGCCAGACCCAGGATAGGAATCGTACGGAGGGGAGCCTGGCGGCCCGCTCGTTGCCTCCCTCACCCCTACTCCAGGCCCGTGATCCGGATCCCGGCTCCCTTCGCCTTGTAGCGACGATTGATCCCGATGAGGATCGGGGTCAGCCCCTCCACCACGACGGCGTTCTGGAGCGGTCCCGCGTCCAGCCCTCGCATCCCCGCCCGCTCACATAGCGCGATGGCCACCGCCTTGGCCTTCGCGTCGTCGCCACAGACCAGCACGTCACAATCGATGGGATGATCCGGGTCTTTCAGGTGCTCGGCGGAGATGTTCTGGAAAGCGCACACCACCCGGACGTCCGGCCCCAGAATGGCCTGCGCCTCCTGGGTCGCCGAGCCTCCCTCCGGGATCCATACCCGGCTGACCTTGGGTGGACGCAGTGGCACCGTCACATCGACGAACACCTTTCCCTGCACCGCCTCTTTCACATGGGTCAACACCGCCGCGTGGGCGCTATACGGCACGGTCAACACGACCGTCTGCGCCGCACTCGCCGCGGCGAAATTCTCCATCCCCCGCACCAGGTCCCGCCCCAACCGCTCGTTGATCTCGGCCGCCACCCGCTCCGCCTTCTCCCGCTGGCGGGACCCGATGATCACATCCAGGCCAGAAGCCGCCCAACGCATCGCCAGACCCGGCCCCTCATGGCCGGTGCCTCCCAACACGGCAATGGTGCCGATCTCCATAGTTCCTCCGTGAAGAAGTGGTAAGCGTAGAAAAAGCGTCCAGGGGGAGATGCGAGATCAGGACACAAGCCGGGCGTATCGAGCCCAGGTATGCCGCGCCTCCTCCCGAGCAGCCGCGGCGATGGCCGCCTCATCGAGCATCAGGAGCCGCCGATCACGCATGAGCACACGTCCATCGCAGATGGTGGTCGTCACCTGACCACCACTCACGCCGAAGATGATATGCCAGGGGAGGTTCTCCGACGTCACCGGCGTGGGAGGACGATAATCCACGAAGATGATGTCGGCCGCGCTCCCCGGGCTCAACCGGCCGATCGGCCGCCCGAACACCTGAGTCGCTAACGCCCCGTTGTGCGTATACGCCAGTTGCATCACCTGATCTGCCGGCATGGCCCGTGGATCCCTCCGCCATGCCTTGTGGATCAGATAGGCCACCTTCATCTCCTCGAACATATCGTTGGAAAACCCATCGTTCCCCAGGCCCACGTGCATCCCACCTCGCAACATGGCAGGGACATCGGCCGTGCCCACGGCGTTGTTCATATTGGATCGTGGCTGATGGGTCACCCACGTCCCGGTCTCCCGCAGCAACGCCATCTCCCAGGGATCGATATCCACCGCGTGGGCGAGGATGGTACGCGGCCCCAACACGCCGAGGCGAGACAGACGCTCGACTACCCGCACTCCATAACGCCGCAGGCTATCCTCTTGATCGGCCGGCCCCTCGGCCGCGTGCAGATGGAATCCGACCCCGCCCAGGGATTGCGCCTCCGCCACACAGCGCGTCAACGTCTCATCGCTCAAGGAGAGGGAGGCGTGCAGGCCGAAAAGCCCGGCCAGGCGAGGAGGCTTCTCCCGAGAGACCCGCCGCAGCCACCGCACGTTCTCCCGGATCCCGGCCGCCGCCACCTCCGGCCCCTCCCGATCACTGACCTCGTAGCACAGACAGGCTCGCAATCCGACCTGCTCCACCGCCTCGGCGATGATGTCCAACGAGCCGTCCACGCACGCCTGGCTGGCATGGTGATCGATCAGCGTCGTCGTCCCGTGGCGAACGGCGTCGATCAGGCAAACCAGCGCGCTCAAACGAATCCCCTCAGGCCGCAACGCCCGATCCAGGGGCCACCACAACGTGTCCAGGATCTCCGGGAAATCACGCGGCGCGCCGGGCAGCGCCATACCGCGAGCGAACAGCCCATAGAAGTGAGTATGCGCGCAGATGCTCCCGGGCATCACCCACTGCCCATGCGCATCGATCCGTTCCACATCGGGATACTGAGCCAGCAGCTCGTCCGTGGGACCGATCGCCTCGATGGTGTCGTCCACGACGAGCACCGCTCCATCCTCGATGATGGACATCCGCTCATCCATGGTGATCACGGTGCCATGAACGATAAGATACATGCGCGCTCTCCTGAGACCCCAAAAGTTCACCCGTCCATTACAGCCGCTTCTCGCTGGAATGGCCCGGGAAGACCCGCGCCTCGGGATCAAGGTAGGCCCGGGCACAATTCACGGCAATGGCAGCCTGGGCGAATCCGATAGCAATGAGATTCAGGTAAACCGTGTCCGGGTTCCTGGCGATGTCACCGGCCGCATACACACCCGGGATATTGGTCTCCATCCGGCCGTTCACCAGGACATGACGCTTATCCACCGCCAGCCCCCATCTCTTAACCGGCCCCAGGTCCGCCTTAAAGCCCAGAAACAGGAGCACCGCGTCTACCGGGATGGTCCTCTCATCTCCCGTCTTATTGTGGAAAACGGTCGCCGCCCTCACGCGGTTATCGCCATGCAGCGCCTTCAATTCATGGGACAACATCACACGCACCGGTGAACGCATGAGCTCGGCGACGCTGCCTTCCAGGGCCCGAAATTGATCCCGGCGGTGGATGAGCGTGACCTCACGAGCCCAATCCTTGAGGATGAGCGCCCAATCCACAGCGGAGTCGCCGCCCCCTACGATCAGGACGCGCTGATCACGGAAGGCGGCTTTCTCACGGACGAAGTAGTAAACGCCCCGGCCCTCGAACTCGGCCACCCCCGGGCGATCCAGCCTGTTGGGGTGAAAGGCGCCAATCCCCGCGGCGATAAGCGCCGTGCGGGTTAGATGCTCCCCCTGATTCGTCTGGAGACGAATCAGCCCATCCTCCCGCCGTTCCAGGGAAACGACCCGCTCCTCAAAGCGTAATGTGGGATGGAACTGGTAAGCTTGTTCCACCAATGCCTTGATCAGATCAAGCGCCAGGATCTTAGGGAAGCCAGGCACGTCATAGATGTATTTCTCCGGATAGAGAACGCGAAGCTGTCCTCCCGGCTCCGGAAGCGCCTCGATCACCTTCACCTTCATGCCGCGCAGGCCAGCATAGAACGCGGCGAAGAGCCCCGTCGGACCGGCTCCAACGATTGTAATGTCCTGAACCTCGCGCTGGCCGCCGTTCTCACTCGCCATGAGGCCAAGCTCCTCCCCCGCCCCGTGCCCGTCCCCTCCCCCCAATGTAACCCGGTCAGCGCCTGCAAGGCCAGGAGCGGAAAGTCCTGGGAAGCATCCGGGAATTCCTCTATGGAGTCGAAGAGTATCCGGCTAGCGCACGCGGCTCCAGCCGGACATCAACTCCCGCTCTCCGGAGCGCCAGGCGCGCAGCAGCGCATCCTGATCCACCGGCAGTTCGTAAATCCGGACCCCGATCGCGTCGTAGATGGCATTGGTGATGGCCGCGCTGGTGGGGATGCTGGCGATCTCCCCCACCCCCTTCGCGCCATAAGGGCCATCCCTCGTCTCGTGTTCCACGAAGAAGGAGATCATCTCCGGCATGTGCATGATGCTGGGCATCTTGTACTGGCCCAGATGCCGGGTCCACGGGACGCCATTCTCGACAATGTACTGCTCCGTCAGGGCGTTCCCCACACCCATCACGATCCCCCCTTCGATCTGGCCCAGCAGCCCAACCGGGTTGATCACCCGTCCCACGTCATGTGCGCTGACCACCTTGAGCACCCGGACCTCGCCGGTCTCCGTGTTGACCTCCACCAGCGCCGCCTGGCACGCATACGAGTACGCGAAGTGCATGTCACCGCCGGTCCCCAGCGGCTGCGTCCTCGGCGCCTCGTACTCGTAACGAACGCAGGTCTCGTGTCCCTCCTCCTGCGCCCAACGCACCACCTCCGCAAAGGAGGCCACCGGCGCTTGATCCTCGCTCAGATACACATCCCCCTCGAACAGGCGCAGGCGATCCGGCGCCACATCCAGCCGCTCCGCCGCCACCGCGATCAGGCGCTCACGGAGCCGGCGGGCGGCGTGCCGCACCGCGTTGCCCGTGACGTACGTCTGCCGGCTGGCGGTGGTCGGTCCGCCGTCCGGGGTGCGGTCCGTATCGGACAGCAGCACGCGCACCCGATCGAAGGGAAGCCCCAGCTCCTCCGCGGCGATCTGGGCCACCACGGTCATCAGCCCCTGGCCCATGTCCGCCGAGCTGGAGCGGGCCTCCGCCGTGCCGTCGGGATATGCCTCCACCTCCGCCCCCGCCTTGTCCGGCGCCCCACCGCCCAGGCCGGTGTTCTTGTACGCCGCGGCGATCCCCCAGCCCCGGCGCACGGGCGCCGTCCCGTCGCCATCGCCCCGCGCCATCTCCTCCCGAACGACCGCCTCCACCCGGTCCAGGCACTCCAACAGGCCCACGCTCTCCCGCAGAACCTGACCGGTATTGGTCACGGACCCCACGCGCAGGGCGTTGATGCGGCGCAGCTCGAACGGGTCCATGCCCAGCTCCTGGGCCAGGATGTCCATGTTGGACTCGATGGCGAAGGCCGACTGGGTCACGCCGAAGCCGCGGAAGGCCCCGGCGGGCGGGTTATTCGTGTACATGGCGTAACAGTCGATCCGGACGTGGGGCACATCGTAGGGGCCGGCCGCGTGCGTGGTGGCCCGGGTCATCACCTTGTCGCCCAACGACGCGTACGCGCCCGTGTCCCCGTACAGCTCCGCCTGCACCGCCACCAGGCGGCCATCGCGCCGGGCCCCCGTTTTCACGCGGATGATCGTCGCGTGCCGCTTGGGGTGCACGCGCAACGACTCCGCCCGGTCGAAGAGCACCTTCACCGGGCGACCGGTCGCCTGGGCCAGCAACGCGGCGTGGATCTGCCCGGCGATGTCCTCCTTCCCGCCGAAGCCGCCGCCGATGGGCGTGCCGATCACGCGCACATCCTCCGGGGCCAGCCCCAACGCCGCCGCGATCTGATCCCGGTCCTTGTACGGGATCTGCGAGCCCACATACACGGTCAGCTTCTCATGGCCGGGATACCCCGCGGGCACGCCGATGGAGCACTCCGGCTCCAGAAAGACGTGATCATAGAACGGCGTTCGATACTCGCGCTCGACGATGACCTCCGCCTCAGCGAACCCGGCCTCCACATCGCCGCGCTCCACGTGGATGTGCTTGAGCAGGTTCCCCGTCGGCCATTCCTCGTGCACCAGGGGCGCGTCCGGCCGACGGGCCTGAACGGGATCGCTCACCACCGGCAGCGGCTCGTACTCCACCTCGATCAGGTCCAGGGCCCGGGTGGCGATCTCCCGGGTCTCAGCGGCCACGATGGCGATCGCATCCCCCACATAGCGGACCTTATCCTCGCACAAGACCGGCCAATCCTCGTAGATGAGCCCGTGGCGGTTCTTTCCGGGGACATCCGCATGGGTCAGGACGGCGACCACGCCCGGCAACGCCCTGGCCTCGCTTACGTCAATACGCCGGATACGCGCATGGGGATAGGCGGAACGCAGCACACGGCCGTGCAGCATGTCTGGGAAGGAGATGTCGTCGGCGAATTTCAAGCGGCCGGTCACCTTCCCCACCACGTCCGGGCGGGGCATCGGCTGCCCCACAACCCTCAGAGGCGGCTTCCGGGGAGGAAGCCACGAGGTCACATCGGGGCGACGCGCCTCATCGGCCCCTCCACGCATCTCCGCGGCCGCCATCTGGATCGCCCGAATGATGGCAGCATAGCCCGTACAACGGCAATAGCTATCCTTGAGCGCGTGCTTGATCTCCTCTTCGCTGGGATCGGGGTTGTGCGCCAGGAGATGGGCGGCTGTCATGATGAGCCCGGGCGTGCAGAATCCGCACTGGACGGCGCCAGCCCGGATGAAGGCTCGCTGCAACGGGTGGAGACCTGCCTTCCCTCCTTCGGGCGAAGCCAACCCCTCGATGGTGAGCACCTGGGCGTTCTGGGCCTTTAACGCCGGATAAACGCAGGAGAGCACGGGCTCCCCATTGACGAGGACCGTACAAGCCCCGCACTCCGCCTCGCCACACCCGATCTTCGTCCCTGTGAGCCCCAGATCGTAGCGCAGCACCTCCGCCAGCGTCCGCTGCGGCGGGATGTCCAGGCACACCTGCTCACCGTTGACGATCATCTCCAGCTTTGCCATCGCCTTCTCCATCCCCTCAGTCCGAGGCCTCCTCATCCGCCTCGCTTGATGCACGCTCCTCCGCCAGACGTCTCCAGGCGACCATCCGGCGGAACCGGGCCATGGTCAGCGTCCGCTTAAAGGCGCCCCCCTCCTCCGCGTCCGGCTCCTCACCATCGACCTCACGCCAGAACTCCGTCATCCGCTCCGAGATATCGAAGGCGTGATCCTCCAGCAGGAAATGCTTCGCGTCCAGGAGGTGCACCCGGGCGTGTGGCACGCGGGCCACGAAGAACTCCCGGTGCTCTGCCCCCAACATCGGATCCCGCTGCCCCCAGATGACCAGCGCCGGCATCTTCAGAGAAGGCAACCCCTCGTCAAAGAAGCGCTCCTTCTCCGGAGTCAGCTCAAAGCCGTCCATGATCCGGAAGAGGCTCTCGTCGCCGTGATCACGCAGCAGCAGCGCTCGATGCACCAGCAGATCATCCCGGTCCACCCCGTACTTCTTCGCCACGCCCACCCATCGCCAGACGGCGTGCATGACGGCGGGCCGGGCGAAAAGGCGCAGAGCCTGCCTTCGGAATCGCCCCCGCAACAGGCTCATAGGGAAAGGTGGACGAAATCCGGCCACCTTCAACGGGCTGTTGAGCAGGGTGATCGATCGCACCTGATCCGGATGCTCGATGGCGAACTGCAACCCGATGGGGCCGCCGATGTCGTGCAGCACCAGATGCACCGGACCCACATCCAACGCCTCCACCACCCGAGCCAACGTCCGAGCCAGCGCGCTCCAGGTGTACTCTCGATCCAACCGCTTGCTGGACAGGCCCAGCCCCGGCAGATCGGGCGCCAGGGCGTGCCAACGGGCGATATAGGTCATGAGATAACGGAAGAGAAAAGAGCTGGTGGGGACACCATGTACCAGCAACACCGGAGGGGCCTTACGATTGCCTTCCTCACGCACGAAAATGCGATCCTCATCGATCTGCACATAGCGCCCGGCAGCCTCATGTGCCCGCAACCGGGCGTCTGCATCGCTCACCTGCACGACTTATCCTCCACACCACGTATCGATAGATTCACATCGGGGGATTTCGCTCTCAATGTACCGATCGTCTCCTTCCCCAGCGACCATCGCCCGTGGATCCTTCCACCTGACGGGGATAAGTCCACGAGAAGCCACATCGCAAGGCAAGGACGATTCATGAATTACCCCTGCCCTACGCCGCGTGCGATCGCAGATCCCGGCGCGCCCGGGCCACGGCGGTCTCCAGCACCCGACGCAAGAGCACCGCCAGCATCTCCCGGCGATAGTCAGACGTCGCCCGATACTTGGACGTGCGCAGCCGGGCCTCCCGCTGGGCCGCGGCGATGGCCGCAGGCTCGCACTCCCCCACCGGCCGCCCAACCAGCGCCTCCTCCGCCGCGCGGGCGCGGAACGGGATCGGGCCGGCCGGGCCCACACAGATGGAAACCCCAGCGTAGCTCCGGCCATCGGGGGTCAGCCGCACGCGCGCCGCCACGCCCAAAATGGGCAGCGCCAGGCCCTGGGGGCGCATGATCCGGGCGAACGCGCTGCCCTCGCCCAGGCCGTGAGGACGCACCCGGAAGGCGACGATCATCTCCTGGGTGGGGTCCACAGCCGACTGCCCGGGACCACGAAAGAGATCCAGGATGGGCACCCACGCGTAAGCGACCTGCTCCCCGCCCTCCCGTTCATCAAGTCGGGCGATTTGCGCCTCCGCCTCCAGCGCCACCAACGACACGGTGCCATCGGCCGCGGGCAAGGCGTGGGCCACGTTGCCGCCGATGGTCGCCACGTTGCGCACCTGCGGGCCACCGATGACGCCACACGATTCGGCCAGGCAGGTGGCGTACGTCCGGATCAGGGGGGATTCCTCGATCCGGGAGTGGGTGACGGCCGCCCCGATCACGATATGCCCGGGCTCCTCGCGGATATCGACCATGCCGGGGATCCGGGTCACATCCACGAGCGCGGTCACCGGCGGCCGCTCGCCCTGTTGCATCTCCAGCAGCAGGTCGGTGCCGCCCGCCACAATGCACGCCCGGCCGTGATAGCGGGCCAACAACGCCAGCGCCTCCGGGATCGACGCAGGCAGATGATAATGCTCCCACAATGCCATTGTGACCTCTTGACCTCCTCACAAAAGGGGGTCCCATTCTAACACAGGGCCGCCCGAGTGTCTATCCGACGGAGATGGAGGTTGTGTGTCCAAAACGGTGGAAATTTCGCGAGACGACCCACGATGCCCATCGCAAGCCCGCAGGGATAGTGCAGAGGGCCCCCTCCGCCAAAACATCCTCTTTTCCGTCTGGCACCTGCCCTTTCCCGGCCGATTCGGATGGAGGAGGCCGGGCGAGACAGGTGAAGGGCGGAAACCAGGAGGCTTCTTTTGAGGGGCTACGCCCCTCAAAGCTCTCCGCAGCAGCCATTTCCCCGAATAGCAGGCGGAGCTCCCACGCTCCGCCTGCAGCACCATGGGAGCCGCCGCTGCCGACTCTTGCGGCCCTGATTCCATACAACCATGAATCGACGCCAGGACAAACCATCGCCGCAAGAACCAGAAGGGCCGAACTCTCCGTTCGGCC
>JAADGJ010000043.1:0-952 GCA_013152435.1 Chloroflexota bacterium
GCCTGGGCCGGCGCCAGGAGGCCCTGGAGGCCACCCAACAGGCCGTCGACACCTATCGCCAGCTGGCTCAGCGCAACCCCGACGCCTTCCTACCCGACCTGGCCTCAAGCCTCAACAACCTGGGCATGATGCTCGCCAACCTGGGCCGGCGCCAGGAGGCCCTGGAGGCCACCCAACAGGCCGTGGAGATCCGACAGAAGCTGGCTCAGCGCAACCCCGACGCCTTCCTGCCCGACCTGGCCTCAAGCCTCAACAACCTGGGCATGATGCTCGCCGGCCTGGGCCGGCGCCAGGAGGCCCTGGAGGCCACCCAACAGGCCGTCGACACCTATCGCCAGCTGGCTCAGCGCAACCCCGACGCCTTCCTCCTGGCGACCAGCCTTGGCGCTCTGGGCTCTGTGCTGAGGGGACTGGAGAGGCATGGAGAGGCCGCGAAAGCCTTCGAGGAGGGGGCACGAGCGCTGGCGCCCTACTTCCAGCGCTGGCCGCAGGCGCTCGCCCCGCTCATGGCGAACCTGCTACAGGACTACGTTCGCGCGTGCGAAAGCGCAGGCAAAGCGCCGGACGAATCACTGGTCGCCCCGATCATGAAGGTCCTCGAGGACATGTCCGATTGAGGTGGCCGGCGCCTCGCAGCACCGGCCACCTCCGACCGGTAGGGGCGATTCATGAATCGCCCTACCGGTTTATTTCGACGCCAGGTGCAACGCACCTTTTCGCCGGCAGGCCCAACGTCGCCGCGCCCTATTCGCACCAACTGAACAGCATGGGCAGGCCCCCGCCTGTCGCTTTTCCCACCACAGGCGGTCGCACCTGAAAGGGGAGGTGCGGAGGGGAAGCCCCTCCGCAGAAAAACTCTTTTTCTCGCCTTTTACCTGCCCGGTTGGGGCTTTGGCCGGTGGCCTCCGGCCCCACAGGGCAGGTGAGGGACTGAAAATAGAGTTCCTCCGCC
>JAADGJ010000043.1:976-5420 GCA_013152435.1 Chloroflexota bacterium
AGCCACCCCAGAGATGCGGAGCCATGCTTCCGTATCGCTTAATTTGATACCAATGGGGCCCAGCGTCGCCGCGCCCCTACCGCAGGATCACCGGCAGGTAGAGGCTGTAGCCCCCGGCGGATCGGATCTCGGCCGCCTGCACACTCTCCAGCACGGTATCTCCTCGATACATGACGTCGGTGGGGCGCCAGTCGGAGAAGCTAAAGCGCACCCAGGTGGATTCCGCCGCCAGCACCCTGACGCGCAGCCGGGCGACGAGGAACTGACCACCGGCCGGCGAGCCGCCCAGGCTGCCAGCCAGGAAGTCCACCCAGCCGCGAGCCGGGCCCACGCTGTTCAGGAGGACCGTCGGCAGCCTCATGCCGGGCTCGACCGCCGTCGCTGGTGATCCGGCCGCGTCCACCACCTCCAACACGGTCGGGTCGAAGTCCAGATGCAGCGCCGCGGCGTCCACCGGCTGTGTCCCGGCGTCGGCCACCACGTCGATGGTGACGATATCGCCGATGGAGGCACCCGTGCTCGACGGGACCATCCGCAGGGACACCGCGCCCGTCAGGTTCGGCCCGGCTGGCGTGAGTACCACACTCTCCGCGCTGGCCGCAGTGACACCCACCAGAATATCGCCGCGACGGCCCAGATTGGCCCGTAGCAGCGTCAGGTCCGCCTGATCGATCACGCCGTCCTCGTTGAAGTCGGCGCGTGGGTCGAAGCCTGGCTGGCCCTGCGATCTGCCATAGGCCGCCGCCAGCACGGAGACGTCCCGCACGTCCACCCGGTTGTCGTTGTACGCGTCGCCCTCCAGCAACGTCTCCATGTCCACGGCGTTGATCCCCGTGCTCAAGCCCGTGGGCCGCAGATTACGCAGCGTGTGCAGCCCCTTCAGGCGCACCCGGTAATCTCCCGGGGCCGCCACGCCCGGCATGGCGAAGGCGCCATTCTGGTTGCTGGCCGTTCCGTAGAGGTAGGCCGGGCCCGGCTCGCCGGGACGGCTCAGGCTCAGCAGCAGCGGCACCCGCCACGAGGGATCGGGCGACGTGGGGCGACCCTGCATCGTCGCCCGGCCCGTCAGGCGAGCACCTGGACGGACGACGACCCGGCCCCCGCGCAGGCCACCCAGTACCGATCCGCCGCCGGAGGTCACATCGCTCTGGCGAGGCGCGGTCACGCTCCACGTCAGCGGAACGTTGTTGGTCGTCGTGATGGCCTGGAAGCGGACGATGGCCACCGTAAAGCGGCCGGCGGTCGCGTCGCCCTGGGCGGAGAAGTCGATCCGGCCCAGCGCGTGGATCACCCGGTTGAGCGTGACGTTGGACAGCGTCGTGCCCGGGATGACGCGCGTGGCAGGGTTCCCCTCCTCGTCCACAACACGGAGCACGTTCGGATCGAAGTTCAGGTAGGCGCTCACCCCATCCACCGGCTGATCCCCGGCCAGGATCTCCATCTCCACCCGGAACGTTTCCCCGGCGCGCACATGACCGACGGCCGGCGAGAGCTTGAGCGTAACCCGATCGCTGCGCGGGGCCAGCACCAGGGCGTAGTCGGCCAGCGTCACAACCTCCCCGCCCAGGTAAGCGCCAGCACGGGAAGATTCCAGGGCCGGGGCGAAGTTCAACCCGGCGAAGTTGGCGATCTCGGCGTAGCTACGGGCGTAGCCCTGAGGCCCCCACCCGCTGGCGGTACGCATGACGCCGTAGACATCGTGGGAGACGTAGGCCACACCGTTGTGCACGATATGTGACGGGCCCGGCGCGTGTCCGTGCGGACCAGAAGGAGCCACCTGTCCGGACCAGCCGGCCTCGGCGTAGTTGCGGAACGGATCACTGAGGGCGATCCGATCGGCGTCGCAACTCGCGCCGGCCGCGGCGACGTAGTGTCCGCCCAGTCGCCGCCAACCGTCGGGTTGCAGCTCCCAGAAGCCGAGCAGTAACAACACCTGTCGATTCTGCTTCACCTCCTCCCGCACCCAGTCGAAGGACGGGACATGACGCACAGTGACCGTATAGTCGTCGGCCAGACCCTTGGCCGCCAGATAGGCGTTGAGGCCATTTACCAGGTCATCCAGGTCCGTGCCCGGATGGTCGCCGTTGGTGTTCATGCGGGCGGCCAGGTCGGCGATGAGCGGCGGCACGTTCTGTGGGTCGTGGTCGTCCCAGGCGCCGTAGCTTCCCACCAGCGAATAGCCATCCGAGATGCCAGGCGGCGTGGTCGTGCCGGGCTCCTCCGCCGAGTCACGCCACCAGAGCAGGTCCGCCACCGCCGCCGGGCCGTCGTGCGACCACTGCCCGGTGCCGGGGGCCTGCCACAGGTCTTGTCGCTGATCGAAGTCGGGCAGGCCAGCCGGAGCGTAGTCCTCCGGCTGCTCGGACAGCCAACATGCCCCCGGTTTAGATGGCGGCAGCCCCCCGCTGGCGCAGATCGATACGTCGTCCACGAAGGCCCACGTCTGACCCGCCTGGCCGTCGTTGCGCACGAAGAAGCCAATGCCTATGGTCTGGCCAGCGAATGGTCGCAGATCATACAAGACGTGATTCCAGTCACTGTTGGCATTCACCACCCCGATCCGATGCGCCTGCTTGCCCTGAGGATCCAGGACAAAGGCGCCGAACCAATCGTGATCGGTGCCGGGGTCCAGCGTGCGCACCTTGTACCAGAAGGAGAGCACGGCCTGGCTGGCGTCCTCAGGGACATGCACATACTGCCGGACGAACGAGAGGCTGGGGCGATCGGGTAACTCGCCGGGGGTACCCAGGATCAGGGCGTAGGTGCCATCGTGTGCCATCGCGTCGCTCACGAACGGCGCGGGCATGCCGCCCTCCTGCCAGCCGCGCAGATCGCCGGACTCGAAGTCGCCGTTGTGCAGGCGTTCCACACAATCCGTGCTCGGAGCGGACTGAACCTCGATCTGGACCTCATCGGTGGCGATCAGCCCCCGGCTGTCGGTGGCGGTGAAGGTGATCCGATGCGCGCCCACGCTGGGCGAGGGCATCACAACGACCCGTCCCGTGCCCACTGCGCCGTCCAGATCAGACGTCCATGTCAGCGATGATCCGGTAAGCCGTCCATCCTCCCGGTCGTGGGCCACGCCGCGCAGGATGACGGGCTGTCCCTGTACGAAGGTCCGCCCGCTGGCCGGCGCGAGGATCCGGGCCTCCGGCGGCTTGTTAGCCACCTGGAAGGTGGCGTCGGACACGTCGCGTCCGGTGTTCACACCGTCATTGGCGGCCACGCGGATCAGCGCCTGGTCGCCGCCCGGGAGGTTCATCGGGTTCAGGGCGTAGAACGTGTCGCTCAGCCGCCCTGCCAGCACACGCCAAGTGTTCCCCCCGTCGGCGCTGTATTGCACCAGATAGTGCAGTAGGTCGCCATCGGCGTCGTTGGCCGTCCAGGTCACGGTGACCGGCTGGCTGCCCCACACCTCACCGCCGTTGGGATAGGTCACGGTGACGGTCGGGGCATGGGCGCTGACATCCCGGCCGGCCAGCTCCCGATCGTCGTGCCAGATGCCGATGTGCGCCGTGCCGGAGACCCAGGGAACGACCAGGTAGATGCGCCCCATCGACCGCGGCGATCCCCCGTCTACGCTGCGGCCGGCGCTTTCCAGGGTGGGCGTGAAGGCATGCTGAGCCAGAATGCCGCCACCGCCGTCGAGTAGCCGCAGGCTGTAGGGGCCGGGCGCAGGCGTGGTGAGCGGCCAGGTCTCCACAACGCGAGAGACCGTGGCCAGCCGTGCCGTGTCCTCCTCCGGATCGAGCAGCCCGATGACCAGCAACCGCTCGCCTTCCGTACGCACGCCCTGGGCCGCCGCACCTCCCGTCTGGCCGACGATGAAGTCGTGGATCTTCTCGTAGGTGTACCCGGAGACCCACTTGTAGGCGCAGTACGTCATGACATCCTTCCACGAGTATGGGTAGATCTCCAGGGTATCGACGTTGAAGCCGTATTGAGCCCCGGGTCCCGTCGTATCCGGGCTGATGCGGCCATTCCCAGCCTGATAAGGCTCGTATGGAGGGGGTGCCACCTGACCGCACAAGCTGCTCTTCTGGGTTTGCACGTGGTTCATACCGCGGGTGTGGCCGATCTCGTGGCCGGCGTACCAGTCGGCGATGGAGCCATCAAAGTCCCAGCCGGAGGTCGCATCCTCCCACGCAGCACCGGTACCCCAATTGCCAGGCATGAGGGCGCAGCCATATGGGATCCCATCGCTGATGGCGAAGTAGATGACATCCGCCGGACTGCCGTCCTGGGTCCACTCGTCGGCCAACACGCTGTTGATCTCCGAGCACGTCCCCTTCGTGACCCAGTGGGAGGCGTCAAGAACGGAGCTCGCTTCCGTGATGCGCACATCGGGCACCGGGTAAGCCTGGCGCAGCCAGTTCTCGATATACGGGTAGTGATAACTGTCCGTGGTGTGCAGGTGGCCGTTATCGTCCCGATATGCCACGCG
>JAADGJ010000044.1 GCA_013152435.1 Chloroflexota bacterium
CTCCGGATTCAAGCCGACCTTCAAGATGGCATCCCGTACGGTCATGCCCCCCTTCAACTCCCACACCTTATCCCGATAGATCAACTTCATAAGGACCCCTCCTTATCCCTGTGACGCCATCTCTCAGAGTGTGTCTGAAAAACGCCGTTGCTTCTGCTGTGGGGAGCCCCTCCGGAAAAAGCCCTTCTTTTGCCTTCAACCGGCCTGGCCTCGGCCTGAGTCCTTCGGGAAGGGCCGAGAAAGGCAGGTACAGGCCGGAAAAGCGGGATTTCCGTGGAGGGGAGGTCCCCTTCACATCTCCCCCTGTGGAGCTGGTCGTTGAGGGAGACCCCTCAGACGTCTTGCCGGTAAATTTTCAGACACGCTCTCACACAAACACAGAACACAAGGATCGGCACAAAAGCATCCCTACGATTCTAACCGAATGCCCCTCCGCCGGTCAAAACGCGGCGGGGCAGAGTCAGGCTCTGCCCCGCCAGATCATCCCCGCGATCACGAGGTCCTCAGCGCGCCAGAGGGCCCGCGTTCCGGATCTCCTCCGAGACCTCGCTTGCGAACTGGGCGAAGTTCTCATGGAACATGCGGGCGAGCTCTCTCGCCTGCCGATCGTACGCCTCCGGATCGGACCAGGTATCCCGCACGCGCAGCACCTCGTCCGGGATGCCCGGGCAGGTGGTGGGCACCTGTAGGCCGAAGACGGGATCCTGCACCATGGGTACGTCGTCCAGGGCTCCGGCCAGCGCCGCCCGCACCATGGCCCGTGTGTAGCGGATCTCGATGCGACGGCCAACGCCGTAAGGCCCACCCGTCCAGCCGGTGTTGATGAGCCAGACCTTCACGTTGTGCTTGCGAATTCGCTCCCCCAACAGATCGGCGTAGACCCTCGGATGCAGCGCCATGAAGGGAGCGCCGAAGCAGGTGCTGAACGTGGCCTGCGGCTCCGTGATCCCCTTCTCCGTGCCAGCCACCTTCGCCGTGTACCCCAACAGGAAGTGATACATCGCCTGTTCGGGCGTCAGCCGGGCGATGGGCGGCATCACCCCAAAGGCATCCGCCGTCAGGAAGACGACGTTGCTGGGATGCCCCGCCATCCCGGACTCCACGATGTTCGGCAGATAGTTGATGGGGTAGGAGGCCCGGGTGTTCTCCGTCAGGGAATCATCGTCCAGGTCCACGCGCCGTGTGCGCACGTCCATGGCCACGTTCTCCAGGATCGTGCCGAACCGCCGGGTCGTCTGATAGATCTCCGGCTCCGCCTCGGGCGAGAGGCGAATCACCTTGGCGTAACACCCCCGCTCAAAGTTGAACACGCCAAAGTCGCTCCAGCCGTGCTCGTCATCTCCGACCAGAGCGCGCTCGGCGTCGGCGGAGAGGGTCGTCTTCCCCGTGCCGGAGAGCCCGAAGAACAGCGCCACGTCCCCATCGGGGCCCACGTTCGCGGAGCAATGCATGGGCAGGACCCCCTGGAAGGGCAGCAGGTAGTTCATGATGGTGAAGACGGACTTCTTGATCTCGCCCGCGTAGCTCGTCCCCCCGATCAGAACCAGCTTCTCGCCGAAGTTGATCAGGATGAACACCTCCGAGTTGGTGCTGTCCACCTCGGGCATGGCATGGAAACGAGGGGCGTTGATGATGGTGAACTCAGGCTCGTGATCCTCTAGCTCCTCCCTCGAGGGAAGGATAAACATGTTGCGAGCGAACAGGTTGTGCCAGGCGGTCTCGGTGATGACGCGAATGGGCCTGCGGTAACGCGGGTCGGCGCCCACAAAGCAGTCCTGCACGAACAGATCCTTGCCCTGCAGATAAGCCAACATGCGCAGGTAGAGCGTCCTGAAGCGATCGGGGTCGAAGGGGCGGTTAACGTCCCCCCACCAGATCTTATCCTCGCTGGACGGCTCCCGCACGATGAACTTATCGTTCGGGGATCGCCCGGTGTGATGACCGGTCCGCACAACCAGCGGGCCCAAGTGCGCCAGCAGCCCCTCACGGCGGCGTATCGACTCCTCATACAGCGCCGGAGTAGACAGGTTCCAGTACACCTGATTCACGTTCTTGATACCATGCTGTTCCAGAGAAACCTTTGGCATGTCCACCCTCCTAAAGTAAAACCCGAGATTGAAAAAAAGAGGACAGTTTCCTGTCCTCCTCCTTGAGACAGTCGGTTGCCCGCACCCCAGCGGACTAAGTCGGCAACATGCTCATCGTCTTCCGGATGAGATTCACGGAGCGCTCCAGCGCCTGCCGCTCCTCTTCGTTCAGATCGACTTCCAGGATCCGCTCGACGCCGCCGCGCCCCAAGATGACGGGGACACCGAAGCAGATGTCGCTTAGCCCATATTCGCCCTCCAGGTAAACGGAGGCGGGCAACACCAGATGCTTATCCTTCAGGATCGCATCTACCATGAGGGCAACCGACGCCCCCGGAGCGTAGAACGCGCTCCCTGTCTTCAAAAGCTGCACGATCTCCCCACCGCCCTTGCGCGTGCGCTCCACGATGGCCTCCACACGATCCGGGGGCAACAGCTGCGTGATGGGAATGCCCCCCACGGTCGAGTAGCGCGGCAGTGGGACCATCTCATCTCCATGTCCTCCCATCACGAACGCCCACACGGAGTCCACGGAGACGCCCAACTCCATGGCGATGAACGTGCGCATGCGAGCGCTGTCCAACACGCCAGCCTGGCCGATCACCCGCTCCCTGGGGAAGCCACTCACCTTCTTCGCCAGGTATACCATGGAGTCCAGCGGGTTTGTGACCATCAACAGGATCGCCTCCGGCGAATGGACGATCACCTGCTCCACCACCGAGCGAACGATCCTGGCGTTGGTCCCCACCAAATCCTCCCGGCTCATGCCGGGCTTACGCGGCATGCCGGCCGTGATCACCACCACGTCGGAGTTGGCCGTGTCCGCGTAATCGTGAGTCCCCTTGACCACGGTATCGTATCGAATGACCGGCCCAGCTTCCATCAGATCCAAAGCCTTCCCTTTGGGCATATCCCCGGTCTCAGGGATATCCAAAAGGACGATCTCCCTCACGTTCCAACTGGCCAGCCACAGCGCCGTCGTCGCGCCGACGTTCCCAGCACCGATGATGGAAACTTTGCCACGCCCCATACTCATACTCTATCCTCCCAACAATGGTGCGCTCTGGGGGAGCCGGGACCCCGCGCCTGCGATATGAACGGACCGGCGCGTGCATCCCGGAAGCGACCACGTTCTCATCATGTACACAATCAAGACGATCCTGGTAAGTCGCGGGGAAAAACATGTCACGGGAGGTCCGTCTCCCGGTGAAGGCATCCCATCGCCCATCACACGCCCGCGATCAGGCGGCCACCGTCAACTCCTGTCCTACCGCCGCGGACGACACGTCAGGCGCCGCAGAGGCCAGGACGCCGTCGGCGACGAGTACGGGCTTCAGAGCTGCGATGGCCACTTCCAGCATATCACGATCGGGCTCTCGCGTCGTCAGACGCTGCAACAGCAGCCCCGGCGCGATGAAGAGCTTCACGATCGGGTTCGTGTGGCGGTCCGCGGAGAAGCGGATGAGCTCATAGGCCACGCCCGCCACGATCGGGATGACCAGCACCCGGGATAACAGGCGGAAATACCACTCCGAGAACTGCAACGGGATGTGGAAGAGGATGGCCAACACCAAGACAACCAACAGGAAGCTCGTGCCACAACGTGTGTGCGCGGTGGAGAAACGGGATACGGAATCGGGGGTCAGGTCCGCGCCAGCCTCAAAAGCGTTGATCGTCTTGTGTTCCGCCCCATGATAGGCAAACACCCGTTTGATATCCGGAGCCAGGCCGATCAGCCACACGTAGGCCAGGAACATGAGCAGCCGAATCCCCCCCTCCACCGTGCTGCTGGCCCACGCGGCCGGCCAAAACCGCTCCAGCCACTGCGCGAGCGCCGACGGGATCAGGAAGAAGATGCCAACGCCCAGCGCCAGGGCCCCGGCCATCGTGGTCCAGGCCACGGGCCCGGAGAACTCAGCCTCCTCCTCCGCCAGCGCGACATCGGCCGACCAGAGCAGTGTGCGCATGCCCAGGACCAGGGCGTCCCACAACGCGGTCAGGCCTCGCAGGAAGGGCAGCTTCCCCCATCGGCTCGTATAAATGCGGGCGGTTAACGGCTCCTGGTGCACCACGATCTCCCCTTGGGGATCCCGCACCGCCACCGCCATATGCGTCCGGCCGCGCATCATCACCCCTTCGATGACCGCCTGACCGCCATAGTAGAATCTCGCCACGGAAACCTCCTCTCAAAGCGGACCCCATTCTACACACAACGATAAGCGCTGTCAACTGCCCTTCAACCAGGACGTAGGGCCTTTTCAAAGTCCAACGGCCATATTGGCATACATGGCGCCTGCAGGGACGAGGCAAGGTGTCGTGTCTGTATACGCATCTTCTCGGTTTCCCCCAGCACACGACGTGGC
>JAADGJ010000045.1 GCA_013152435.1 Chloroflexota bacterium
TGATGATGGTGCCGGGCGTCTTGACCTTAGCTCCGCGCTTCATCCTGGTTCGCAACCTGGGATTGCTGAACCATCCACTTGCCCTTATCCTCCCCTGGATCGCTGGTGGACAGGTATTAAGCACTTGGCTGATGCGCACCTACTTCCAATCGATCCCCGCTGAGCTCTTCGAGGCCGCGCGCATTGACGGCGCATCGGATCTGCATGTCTTCCGATTGGTGGCTGTGCCTCTCGCCCGGCCGATGCTCGCCACGATCGCCATCAGCACGCTCATCGGCACCTGGAACGATCTCATCTGGCCTTTGGTGACGATCTCGGATCGTCGCTGGATGCCTTTGGCCCAGGGCTTGGTGCAGTTCTCCTCCAGCTTCGAAACGGAATGGGGCCCCCTCTTTGCGGGCTATGTGATCGCCTCTCTGCCCCTGTTGGTGGTCTTCATCTTCACCGCCAGGTACTTTGTGGCAGGACTTACCTCGGGCGCGATTAAGGCCTAAACGACCCGGCGATCATCGCCGATGGGTCGGCTGGATCTATGAACCGGCGTGGATAGAGCGCTGATCGGTTTCTCGGGTTCCGACGGACGGACCCCAACTAGGGCAGGGGATACGAACGGGCAGCCGGATGAACGTCTCTCCGTGTGTACTCTCATCTCCTGTGAGCTTCTTACTCCTGATCCCCTCTGGCAATCGCGAGTTTCCCGGTGACGCTTCGCAAGGAAAGGGCGCGTGGATTGGAGGAGTTTCTGGTATACTACCCCGTAGGGATGCTCCCGAGTGGGACCTATTCGCATCAACTGAACAGCATGGGTGAGGCCCCCGCCTGTCGCTTTTTCCCTCCACGGGCGGGTCGCACCTGAAAGGGGAGGTGCGGAGGGGCTTCCCCCGTGACGAGGAGAACACCATGATGATCATCGATGCTGACTGCCATATCTCGTCCTGGAAGTTCGACGACCTGGCCATTACCGCTGACGAGTTGATCGAGCGGATGGATCGAGCTGGTGTGGACAAGGCGTTGGTTTGGCTCAAACCTCCCTACCATAAGGACATTGCACCGGAGAACCGTGCCGTGTACGAGGCAACCCAGCGATATCCGGAGAGGCTTCTCGGGTTCGGGTGGGCCAATCCTCACCTGGGCAGGGAGGCCACGCTGGCTACGATCAAACGCTGCTTTGAGGAGTATGGGTTCTACGGCATCAAGTTCAACGGCGCTCAGGACGGGTACGTGATCGACAGCGACTTCGCCATGCCGTACATCGAGGCGGCCGCCCGGTACGGCAAGCCCATCGCCTTCCATATCGGGGCTGACTTTTACGAGAACACGCATCCCTACCGACTGGGGCGCATCGCGGCTCGATTCCCCGAGACCCCGTTCCTGATGGTGCACATGGGCGGCGCGGCCCTGCCTCCCTTGGACCGGTCTGCCATCGAGGTAGCGCAACAGCACCCCAACATCACGCTCATCGGCAGCGCCGTCCCCGACCAATCCATCCTGCGGGCGATCCGGACGCTGGGCCCGGAGCGGGTGTGCTTTGGCAGTGACACGCCATTCCGGCTCATGCATGCGCAGCTGGCCATGTATCGGGCGTTGCTGGAGGAATTCGATGTGGAGGCCCAGGCCGCGGTTCTGGGAGGGAACCTGGCGCGGGTACTAGGGGTGAGATCGCAGCCATGAGGTACATGCTCATGGAGGGAGGTGGCGGCGTGCTGGTCCCTTTGGATCTGCGCAAAGCCCTCGTTGTTTCAGTCCCTTAGAGTGTTCTGAGAAATGCCGCTGCTTCTGCCGTGGGGAGCCCCGGAGGGGCAAAGTCCCTCCGGAAAGAGCCCTTCTTCTGCCTTCAACCCGCCTGGCCTCGGCCTGGGCCCTTCGGAAAGGGCCGAGAAAGGCGGGTGCAGGCCGGAAAAGTGATGTTTTCCGTGGAGGGGATCTCCTCTCCACACCACCCCCTGTGGAGTTGGTGGTTGAGGGAGACCCCTTAGACACCTTGCTGGTAAATTTTCAGACACGCTTTAGGGGAACCGGTATAATGGGGGCATTCTACCGCGTCGCATCGGAGTCCCTCAGTCAGATCCTGTTGAGAGGAAAGCGCATGGAGATATGGGGAGAGAACCGTTTCTATTGGATGTATCGGGGGCGTCCCGTCCTGCTCCTGGGTGGGTCTGATGAGGACAACTTGTTCAACCATCCCGGGCTCTGGCACAATCTGGACACACTCCGGCAGTGTGGCGGCAATTACGTCCGATGTACCCTGTCCAGCCGCGATGAAGGGAACGTCTGGCCCTATGCCAAGGTGGGGGACAAGTACGACTTGAACCAATTCAACCCCGAGTTCTGGTCCCGCTTCGAGCGGTTCCTGGACCTGACCCATGAGCGCGACATCATCGTGCAGATCGAATTCTGGGCCACGTTCGACTTCTATCGAGAGGAGTGGCTTCGCAATCCCTTCAACCCGGCGCTGAACGTGAACTATACCACGGAGACGACGCGGCTGGTCCCCGAATGGGATCACCATCCGGCGCAGAGGGTGCAGCCGTTTTTCTATTCCCCGCCCGCGCTGAACAACGACCGGGTGTTGCTCGGCTACCAGCAGGCCTTCGTCCGACGCGTGCTGGATGCCACGCTGTCATACGATCACGTGCTGTACTGCCTGGACAACGAGACCTCGGCGCCGCCCGAGTGGGCCTGGTATTGGGGGGCGTTCATCCGTGATGAGGTGAAGCGGCGAGGCGGGCGGATCCACCTCACGGAGATGTGGGATGCCTGGGACCTGCGCGACGGGCAGCATCGGGCTACCTATGAGCGGCCCGACCTCTTCTCCTTCGTGGATATCTCGCAGAACAACTGGCAGGCCGGGCAGACGCACTATGATCGCATCCTGTGGATGCGGGATCAGCTGATTCGGTCGGAGGCGGGGCCTCGGCCGATGAACAACGTGAAGGTATACGGCCGGCCGCGACCTCGCGTGCCCGCCGATCTCTCGCTCTCCCTCGACCGCTGGTGGCAGAACATCTTCGGCGGCTGTGCCAGCACCCGGTTCCACCGACCGGACTCCGGCCTGGGCCTGGACGAGACGGCCCAGAGGATGATCCGGGCGGCACGCGCCTTCACGGACGCCTTCGATGTCTTCCGCTGTGCCCCTCGCCTGGACCTGCTGAGCGAGCGTGCGGATGGCGAGGCTTATTGCCTGGCCGATCCCGGGCGTGTCTATGCGCTCTACTTCCCCGCTGGGGGCGAGGTCGTGCTGCGCACGGAGGGCGGCCCTTTCACCCTTCGCTGGTTCGATATGGAGACAGCGTCGTTCGGCCGGCCGGAGCCCGTCGGCGCAGGCGATGTCCGCCTGCGCACGCCGGATGCGTCGCAGATCTGGCTGGCGCTGCTTCAGAAGGAGCTGTAGAGCCCTCACCAGAGACAAACGATTAAGGAGCAACCATCATGGCGCGAGACCACACGGATCGTCCTAACGTCATCGTCTTCTTCACGGATCAGCAGCGTTGGGATACCACCGGCGTTCACGGCAACCCGCTTGATTTGACCCCCAACTTCGATCGTATGGCGCGGGAGGGAACTCACGTCTATCATTCGTTTACGTGTCAGCCCGTGTGTGGCCCCGCTCGTGCCTCCCTTCAAACTGGTCTGTACGCCACCAATACCACCGTCTACCGCAACGGCATTCCCCTGCCGCCCGACCAGAAGACGCTCGCTCACTACTTCCGGGAGGCGGGATACGACACCGCGTACATCGGCAAGTGGCACCTGGCGTCCGGGGATCCGGTGCCCGAGCACGAGCGGGGAGGTTACGAGTACTGGCTCGGCGCCAACGTCCTCGAGTTCACCTCGGAGCCATATGATACGGTGGTTTACGATAACGAGAACCGGGCGGTGAAGCTGCCCGGCTATCGGGTAGACGCCCTCACGGACGCGGCCATCCGGTATATCGACGCCCACCAATCCCGACCGTTCTATCTCTTCATCTCCTATCTGGAGCCCCATCACCAGAACCGTATCGACGACTATCCGCCGCCTGACGGGTATCGCGAGCGTTACACGGGGAGGTGGATCCCGCCTGACCTGGCCGCGCTGGGGGGATCCACGCACCAGCATATCGCCGGGTACTACGGCCTGGTGAAGCGCCTGGATGAGGCCCTGGGCCGGCTTCTGGATGCGCTCAAAAGCCTGGGGCTGTTAGAGAACACCATCGTGCTGTTCACGTCTGACCACGGGAACCACTTCAAAACCCGCAACTCGGAGTACAAGCGCTCCTGCCATGAGAGCTCTATCCGCATCCCCACGGCGATCGTCGGCCCTGGCTTCTGGGGCGGCGGCCGGATTCGAGAGCTGGTGAGCCTGGTCGACCTGCCGCCGACGCTGTTGGATGCGGCGGGGATCGCCATCCCTGAGCATATGCAGGGTCGCTCCATCCTGCCGTTGGTGCGCGGCGAAGCGGTGGATTGGCCGCGGGAGGTGTTCATCCAGATCAGCGAGTCGCAGGTGGGGAGGGCGATCCGCACGCATCGATGGAAGTACGGTGTCACGGCCCCGGATCGGGATGGGGTGCGTGACGCCGGGTCGGATCACTACGTGGAGGAGTACCTGTACGATCTGGAGGCGGACCCGTACGAGTTGACGAACCTGATCGGGTTGGCGTCGCATCAGGAGGTAGCGGCGCGACTAAGGGAGCGGCTGATCCGGCGGATGGTGGAGATCGGAGAGGCCCCCCCGACCATCGAGCCGACGCCCGCCCGGCCGAGCGGCCAGCGTCGCGTGTTGCCGGAGGAGATGGAAGCCTAGCCGAGAGGGCTTGAGGAGGGCCGATGACGCAGCCAGTGCAACGTCTACGCATGATCTTCACCAAGGGGGAGCCGATCCGCTGGATCTCCCATCTGGATGTCGCCCGGATGTGGGAGCGTATCCTGCGGCGGGCGGATATCCCCGTGGCGTACACGCGAGGCTACAATCCGCAGATGCGGATTCAGTTCGCGTCCGCCTTACCCACGGGCTGTTCCGGGCGGGCTGAGCTGGCGGACGTATGGGTGATGCAGGCGATCTCCCCAGAGGCGTTCGCTGAGCGGGTACGGGAGGAGCTTCCCATGGGGGTCGAGCTCCTGAAGGTGTGGGAGGTGGACCTGCGATCGCCGTCGTTGCAGTCCCTGTTGCGCGCCGCCGATTGGGAGGTGGCGGTTGACGCCGCCGAGATCGCCGAGGATGACCTGCGTCGGCGTGTGGCCGAGATCCTCTCGGCTGAGGAGTTGGTGCGGGAGCGTCGCCGTCGCCAGGGGCAGCCGGCGCGCACATACGATCTGCGCCCACTCATCGAGACGCTGCGATTGGAGGGCCGGGACGATCAGGGATGGCCGGTGTTCTGGATGCGGTTGCGTTCCGAGCCGGGTGCCACCGGCCGACCGGATGAGGTGCTGGACGCGTTGGGGCTGGGTGGGCGTCCCAATCGGATGGAGCGCGTCGCGTTGCATTTCGCCCCGGAGGAAGAGGAAAGGTCGGATGGCCCGGCCTCCCCCGGGCAGTGAGGATCCCGTGATCTAGCAGCGGCGGCGTGGGAGCCGCCGCTGCTGATTTTCATCCGTTCGCGTGCTCAGGGTTCTCGGGAGCCGCTGAGGACGCGCAACCCCTCAAGGCCTCCCGCCGTGTTTCCACCCGAAAAAGATGTGCTACCCCGCAGTTAGGGCCTTTTCAAAGTCCAACGTCCGTATTGGCATACATGGCGCCTGCAGGGACGAGGCAAGGTGTCGTGTCTGTATACGCGTCTTCTCGGTTTCCCCCAGCACACGACGTGGCCAG
>JAADGJ010000046.1 GCA_013152435.1 Chloroflexota bacterium
GGATGAGGGCCGTTTTCCCTCGGTCGATGATCAGGGGAATGTCTTGCGTCGGGCGACACGTGGGGTGTTCCTACCACCCCGATTTCCATCATTGACTTTGAAAAAGCCCTGGCTCCTACGAACAGCCGATCTTTCCGATCTTCCTCGTCGCGGGCACGGCTTGGCACAGCGCGACAGGGCTGATTCGCATCTGATGATGCGGCGTGACCTATAATGGGCGAGTTTGGATCGTAATGTGATTTTTAGAGTCCCGGTTTGCTTGTGTTCTTGATTTATGGTATGCTTAACTGACTTCACCAGGGTCAATGCCGACCGGTACTGGTTCGAATGTCCTCTCTCCTGCCATGGCGAATGGGCCTTTTGTGGCCATGAGACCATTGTCCATCCCAAGAGATTTGTGTGTTGCCCGTTTGATGTTCTTTCATGATTGGCCTGATGCTCCATTGTCAGCGATGCCGGAGCCACGCCATGGCGATCTCTGCTGAAATCCTCGATATTCAGGGATGACGAAGGCCATCTACAACAGGGATATATCCGATCGGACTTAGGTGCATAGCGGGTATTTGCCCCTTTCGGTCCGTCACCGCGTGCACCTGAGAGCGTGTCTGAGAGATGTCATCGCTTCCGCCATGGGGAGGCCCGGAGGGGCCTGCCCCTCCGGAAAAAGCCCTTCCCCCGCCTTTCGCCTGCCGACCTTGGTCCAAACCCCTACGGAGAGGGCCGAGAAGGGCAGGTGCTGGGCAGATTTTCAGACACGCTCGGAACGATGAGCATGGGCACGGTTTCATCCTCCGACGGGTGTGGTCGAGAGGAGATCATTGAGCTGGCTTGACGGTTTTCTGGAGACCTATCAGGAGGAAAAGGAGGTGGCCCGCTTCAAGATCCGATGAATGCTCGACCCATAGCAGCGTCAAGTTGTCCGGTAAAGTGGGGTGCGGCTGACCACCCCGGCCCTTGCGGAGGTGGCTCGGCGGCACCGAGGCGTTCGTCACCCAGCGTTCACACTTTGGAGGGGACGTATGATGACCAAGCGAACTTGGACCATGCTCATCGGAATGATGGTGGCCTTCGGGCTGTTGGTAACCGCCTGTGCCCCCCAGGCTGCACCCGCCCCACCCGCAGAACAGCCAGCTCCTGAAGAGAAAGCACCCGCGGAGGAACCCGCAGCAGCCCCGGAAGCGGCGGAAGAAGATGCCTACATGACGATCTACGGTGAGCGGCTTCCCGAGGATGCTGCGACGTACGATATGCAGATCTACAAGGTGCCCTGCGATATCAAGGGCAACCACATCACCTTCGACTTTCAGGTGGCCGTCTACCAGCGGTTCTGCCTGAGCGACCTGTTCCAGGATCAGCTGGTGAACCTGGACAAGGACTTCAACGTGATCCCCGCGTCGGCTGAGAGCTGGGAGGTCTCCGAGGATGGCTTGACCTGGACCTTCCACATCAAGCCGGGGCTGCAGTGGTCGGATGGTACCCCGCTGACCGCCTATGACTGGGAAGCCACCTACCAGATGATCGCCAACCCCGAGCATGCCTGGGACTTCGCCTGGTTCTACTCCGGCGTGCTCAAGAACTGGGACGAGATCATTGCGGGTGAGCTCCCCCCCAGCGAGCTGGGCGTGAAGGCCGTGGACGATCTGACGCTGCAGATCACCACCGAGACCCCGTGGCCTCCTCTGCCGGCGATGATGCAGTTCTCCTTCGTCATGCAGAAGAAGGCGTTGGAGGAGCATGGCCCGCTGTACAACAGCAACGTGGAGACCTCCGTCTCCGCTGGCCCCTTCATCCTGGACGTGCTGGAGCCGGGCAAGCGGATCGAGCTGGTGGCCAATCCCATGTACAAGGGATATCGCCAGCCTCGCCTCCAGCGGCTGATCGCCGAATACCGGGATATGAGCACCGCCTTCGTGGCCTTCCAGAACTATGAGATCGATCAGGTGGGCTACGAGTGGCTCTCCCCGGCCGACTTCGAGATCATCCTCTCGGATCCGGTGCTGAAGGAGAACTACCTGCGTCACTACGGCGACTTCCGCACGGACTATCTCCTCTTCGACACCTACAACCCGCCCTTCAACGACATCAACGTGCGTAAGGCCTTCGCCCATGCCGTGGACCGGGAGGCCATCGTCAAGAACGTCTACGGCGAGATCAAGGCCATGCCTGCCTACTCCATGCTGATGCCGGGATACCCCGCGTCGGACACGGAGGGCAAGCTGAAGGAGTACCAGAAGTACGACTGTGACCTGGCCAAGGAGTACCTGGCCAAGGCCGGTTATCCCAATGGCGAGGGGTTCCCCAAGCTGGAGATGTGGCTGCGCAATGAGGGCCCGGCCATGCAGGCCGTGTTCCAGGCGGTGGCCGCCTCGATCTCCGAATGTCTGAACATCCAGATCGAGGTGTCCAACAAGGACTTCAAGGTCTACATGGATGCGCTCAACGCGAAGCCGACTCAGCTCCAGTTCGGCGCCGTGTCCTACGGCATGGACTTCCTGGATCCCGCCAATCTGCTGGGTATCTGGCTCTCCACCGGGCGCCACTCCTGGAAGAACGACGAGTTCGACCGGATAGTGCGCGAGGCCAGCAGCCTGGTCGGCGATCCGGAGAAGCGCAAGGCGATGTTCCAGGAGGCGGAGCGGATCCTGGTGGACGACGTGGGTGGCGTCTTCATCGCTCACCGCTGGCAGGGCGACCTGTTCCAGCCGTTCATCCAGGGCGATTGTATCCGCGAGCCGGACTCCCAGGGAATCGCCGCCTGGCACTGGGGGAACGACTGGTGCTGGGGCAATATCTACATCTCCAAGGACGTCTACAACTACGACACGTATCGGGGGAAGTAGCGTCCTTTAGCCTGAGGCAGGAGTCGGGAGCCACTCCCGGCTCCTGCCGCTCTGCTGTGGAGTGATGGATGACTCGCTATATTCTCGGCCGGCTGATATCCTTGATCTTCGTCCTCTGGGTCGTTTCTATCATCACCTTCACGCTCATGCATTCGGTGCCGGGAGGGCCGTTCGATGAGGGGAAGCAGCGGCTCCCTCCGGCGGCGAAGGAGAACCTCCTTCGCAAATACGGGCTGGATCAACCGATCTGGAAGCAGTACCTGAAGTACATGTGGAATGCCCTTCATTTCGACTTCGGTGTCCCCTATCAGGTTCCCACTACCACCGTAACCGCCTTGATCGCCAAAACCTGGATCATCACGGCCCAGGTGGGGGCGATGACCATCGCGCTGGCGTACGGATTCGGCTTGCTGGCGGGCTTGCTGGCGGCTTACTATCAGAATTCCTGGATCGACAACGTCGTCACGTTCACGGCCATGTTGGGGATCACGGTGCCCAACTTCGTCGTCGCTCTGTGGCTCATCCTGATCTTCTCCGTGCGGCTCAAGGTGCTGCCATCCGGCGGATGGAGCGAGCCGGATCACTGGCTGATCCCGGGGGTGTTTTCGAAGGACTGGATCATGCCCGTCGTGGCCTATGCGCTGGCTCCATTCTCTTTGGTGGCCCGGTACACGCGCTCCAGCGTGGTCGATACCATCCGGTCCGACTACGTGCGCACAGCCCGGGCGAAAGGATTGAAGGAGCGCACCATCCTGATCCGCCACGTCCTCAAGAACGCCCTGATCCCCATGGTGACGGCGTTGGGGCCGGAGATTCCCAACCTGTTGACCGGCTCGATCTTCATCGAGGCCACCTTCCGGATTCCCGGGCTGGGTAAGTACTTTGTAACCAGCACTTTTAATCGTGATTATCCGATGATCATGGCGTTGGTCTTGCTCATCGCGACGTTGTGGGGGATCACGTATTTGCTGACGGACATCGTCTATACGTGGATCGATCCACGGGTACGGCTGGGCGGAAGCGAGGGGAGTGTATGATGGCACATAGCACGACCCAACCCGTGGAGATCTCCCTGTCGCTGCAAGAGGCCGCTTTGCAGCATCGCAGCCTGTGGCGCGATGCGGTCCGGCGGTTTTTCAGAAATCGCCTGGCGGTTTTGGGCCTGGTGATCGTCCTGTTCTTCCTGTTCCTGGCGATTTTTGCGGACCTCCTGGCCCCTCATCCCTATGACAAAGTGTATTTCGACAAGGTGTTGCTGTTCCCCTTTGTGGACCCGGCCTTCCCCTTGGGCACCGATGATGTGGGGCGGGACTATCTGAGCCGGCTGATCTACGGAGCTCGGACCTCCATGACGGTGGGGTTGACCGTCCAGCTGATCGCCCTGAGCATTGGGGTGCCCTTGGGGGCCTTGGCCGGCTTCCGGGGCGGCAAGACGGACTTCCTGATCTCCCGTCTGATCGACGTGATGACCGCCTTCCCCGGCCTGCTCTTCGCTATCTTCCTGATCACCGTCTTCGGCGGGGGGCTGTCGAAGGTGATCCTGGTGCTGGGCTTTACGAGCTGGGTGGGGATCGCCCGCCTAGTCCGTGGTCAGCTGCTCTCCTTGCGGGAGAAGGAGTACGTGGAGGCGGCGCGTTGTATTGGCGCCTCGGAATGGCATATCATCTTTCGTCATTTGCTGCCCAACTCCCTGACGCCGTTGTTGGTCGCCGTTAGCTTCGGCATTCCGGCGGCTATCTTTGGCGAGGCGGGGTTGAGCTTCCTGGGGATCGGCATCAACGATCCTCTTCCCAGCTGGGGCAAGATGGTGGGGATTAGCAGCGCTTACGTGCGGGTGTACTGGCACCTCGCGCTCTTCCCCACGTTGCTGATCGCGCTCACCATGTTGGGGTTCACCTTCGTGGGCGATGGTCTGCGCGACGCGCTAGACCCCCGGCTGCTGGAGTAGGAGAATGCGATCGGAGTCCCCCAGGCTCAGATCATCGTGAGAGAGGCGGGATATGAGAGAAAGATATCGCAGGCGGTGGATGCTTGTTCTTGTCTTGATTGCTGCAGGCTTGGTCCTGCTGGCTTGTGGCGCGCGTGAGCGGGCGACCGAGCAAGCAGGGGAGAAGGCTGCCCAGCTGGCGGGCGTCACGCCGTTGCCGACCCATGTATTCGAGCAGCCTACGACGATCATCACGGTGGCTGCCACGCCTACCGAAGAGATAGACCTGGAGCGGGGCAAGCGGCTCTACGAGAATCGGGGCTGTGCGGATTGCCATGGCGCTCAGGGCGAGGGCGTGGAGGGCAAGGCGAAGGGCCTGGCCGGGACCCAGCTGACGGAGGAGGAGTTTACGGATATCCTCCGCACCGGTGGAGACGGTGAGCTCGGGAACGAGCATCTTTATGGCCTCTACGGTCCGCAGGCCATCAGCATTTCTGGGATGAAGGCGCTCTATGCCTACGTCAAGTCGTTCCCGACGCAATAAGCGCCGCAGGAGGACCACGCGATCGCCCTGGATCGGCCGTGGGCTGATCCTGATGCTGGCTGTGGGGCTGATCGTCATCTTGTGGATGAGCCTGTACGTGCCCGGGCGGTCGCTCTTCACGATGCCCACGCCCGGCACACCCCTGGCGGGGGGGACGCCATACCCCGGCGTGGCGGCCACCGTAACCGCAGTGCGCCGGCTGCCCACGCTATCCGCCGAACAGGCGCGCCCTTATAATGAGATCAGCGCGCTGGTCCGCCAATGCGGCGAATTCCACCCCAATCGGCAGCGTGCGATCCTCCAGCACATGGCCTGGCTCACCCATCCCTCTGATGTGCCGGTGGAGCTCATCTCGATCTATGGTGATCAGTGGCCTACCCGACTGGTGTTCGGCGCCGCGTATCTGACGGCGGTCGAGTGGAAGGAGTCGGGGAGGAAGCAGGAGTCCTGTTTGATCCCGGTGGGAACCCGGCTGAATGCGTTGCTGGTCGAGATGGGCGAAGAGCCGCTCAGCGACTTTCAGGAGTTTTGATCGCCCCTACGGACGAGTGACGGATCTCCCTCTTCGGCAGGAAGGCTCTGCGAGCGTGATATCCCCTCGCAGAGCCTTTTTCTTTGCATGACCTGCCGGTGGCGTGCCTTTTTTCGGTGGAAGTCGGGGGAGGTGTGGTGGGGGCCTCTCCTCCACGGAAATCTCTCTGCTACCGGGCCGGTAGGCAGGAAGGCGTATTGATGGTATAATGTATGTAGAGACGATCACATACTTGTCGTGTATTTGTTGGGTCTATCACACACGGCCTTCTTGCGCTTCCCTGCTGTCCGCATCACCGGCGCCCGTCATGCTTTCCACCCAATTCTCCGCATCTCATAGCGCTTCATCGCCTGTGGCGTCAGTTTGAAGGGCGTGCTGGGTGGGGGAGGAAAAGGTGGCGGGCATGCAGATGGGCTCCCTTTGCCTGATCTGTGGCTTCGCCCTGTTCATCACTGGGTTGGCGACCTTCGTGATGGGACAGGCGATCCTCCTTTCCTTGCCTCGTAGTCACCGTCTCCCATTGGCCCGACAGCTTCGTTACCTAGGGGCCTTCGCCCTGGTGCAGAGCCTGGCGACCTGGGTAAGCGTGGCGTTGCTTTGGGGACTGGTGAGTGGGGCGGCGGTTTGCTATATCCAGATCGGCCTCTCTGCGATCGCCGCCACGCTGCTGGCGCGGTTCGGCTGCGAGATCCTCTCGCGGCGCACCCGTCGCTATACTCTGTGCGTGCGGAGCATACCGTTCGCGCTGGGCGTGATCTGCCTGGTCATTGTGCTGGCAGAGGCGCTTGTGTGGACTCGGGACGGGATCGCTCAACTTCTGACGATGGGAGGGCTGTACCTGCCCGGCGTGGCGTTGGCCGCGTTGGCTTTCTCCACCCTGCGGGCGGAGCTGCGGGCGATGGGCCTGGATAGCTCCGATCGAGATGCCCGATTCGTCTCTGCCTCGTTCGTTTTGCACGCCGTGGTCGTCGGGTCGATGGTCCTGCCGGCCGATTCACTGGTCGCGTGGCGAGGCTTTTCATCTCACCACTATATGGCGACGCTGGCGAATGTGATGTTGCCGCTGACTGTCTTGCTCCTGTCCGTCGGTGTTTTGCGCTTCCTGCGCTTCTTTGATCTGGAGACGCAGCGATATATCGAATCGCTGGAACAGGAGCGTCTGGATGCGCTCAGGAGGGCTGAGGAGACGCAGGCACGGCTGATGCAGGAGATCGCCTACCTGGGGACGCAGTTGGAGTCGGTAGCCCGGCGACGCGCTCGACGAGCGCTGTCGGATGATCAGGACCTTGCCCGATGGCGGGAGGGCCTCCAGGCTGTGGCCATCGCCCAGGAGCGCGAGCGCATTAGCCAGGAATTGCATGATGGGATCGCCCAACTGGTGGGCTATATCGATCTTCGGATCCAGTTGGCCCGTCGCTCCCTGCTGGCGGGGAGGATGTCGGAGGTGGCTGTCGCCCTGCAGGAGGTGGAGATCATGACTCAAAGGATGCAGGGTGAGATCCGTGAGGCCATTTTGGGGTTGCGTTGCGGGGGAGCGTCAAGTGACATGGTGGTGTGTCTCAGCGAGTACCTGAAGGACTTTCAGGAGCGTTGGGGGATCGTGGTGGAGCTGTCGATTGAGGATGCGGATGCGTTGGTGTTGTCGTCTTTGGCGGAGCTTCAGCTCCTGCGCGTGATCCAGGAGGCGTTGAGGAATGTGCGCCAGCACGCCGCGGCGCGACATGTCTGGATCACGTTTCGGGTGGATGGCGGCATGGTAGTGGTGGCGATCGAGGATGATGGGAAGGGATTCAGACCTGATGAGGTACAGAGTGGGCACTTTGGCCTGCGGTTGATGCAGGAGCGGTGTGAAAGTGTCGGGGGAACGCTGCGCGTGGAGAGCGTCCTTGGTAGGGGGACCAGGGTGGAGGCGCGATTGCCTTTGCACACGTGTGGCGAGGAGGAGGGACTCCATGAAACCGATCTCTGTCCTGATCGTGGACGATCACGCCCTCTTTCGTCAGGGATTGATCAACCTGCTGGCTGGATTCGATGAGGTTCGTGTGGTGGGCGAGGCGTCCTCGGCGTTAGAGGCGCTTGTTGCGGTTCGGCGGCTGCATCCCGACGTGATACTGATGGATATCCGTATGCCTGGGGCATCCGCTTTTCCGGTGATCCGGCGGATCAAGCAAGAACTGCCCGAGGTGCGGGTGGTCATCCTGACGATGTCAGAGGCCGCCGAGGACCTCTTCGAGTCGATCCGGGCCGGTGCCGAGGGGTACATCCTGAAGGACACTCGGGTGGAGGATCTCGTGCGCATGCTCATGGGACTCTTCCGGGGCGAGACTCCGATCTCGGGCGTCATGGCGACCAAGATGTTGAAAAAACTCGCCTGCCAGGCCGAGCGGGAGGGCCGATCTTCAGGCTCTGATGAGTTGACCGAGCGTGAGCGGGAGGTGCTGGCCCTGGTAGCGAGGGGGGCGTCGAACCCGGAGATCGCTTGTCAGTTGCATATCAGCGAGAACACCGTCAAGAAGCACTTGCGGAACATCCTGAGCAAGCTCCATCTCCGGAATCGGGTGGAGGCTGCGATCTACGCGTTGAGAGAGGATCTGATCACCGGGACGCATTTGGAGTGAGGCGTGCGAGGGGTGGACAGGCAGAGGGGGCCCTGCTGGGATGCCTTGCGTAAACTTGGCGGCTGACGAATACGCCTTTTTGAGCCACCCTGTGGTATACTTTTGGGTACCTGATCTGGTTGCGAAGGGGAATAGCCATATCAGGGGAGAGGGGCTAAAATGGGGTGGGGCAATCATGAGCTCTTTCGGCCCGGCAGGGTCTATCCTTTGCATCTGAAAAGTCCAATGCATCGAGGAAGGAGGATATCATGAAATTGGTCCGGGATATCTTACAAACGAAGGGGTATGATGTCTGGTCTGTCTCGCCGGACGCCATGGTCTATGAAGCCCTTCAGGTGATGGCGGATAAGAATATCGGCGCCGTCCTCGTACTGGAAGATGGGGAGGTGGTCGGGATCTTTTCGGAGCGGGACTACGCCCGGAAGGTGATCCTGGAAGGCCGGTCTTCGTTGAACACACCGGTGCGGGAGATCATGACGTCCAAGGTGTACTATGTGCATCCTGGGCAATCCCTGGAGGAGTGCATGGCGCTGATGACGGAGAAGCACATCCGGCATCTTCCCGTGCTCGAGAATGGTCGGCTGATCGGCATTATCTCCATCGGTGATGTGGTCAAGGCGATTATCTCGGATCAGAAGGTCACCATTCAGCAGCTTGAAAATTATATTTTGGGGCGCGGGTATGGACAGTAACGGGAGTCGTGTGATCCCAAACCCGTGGGGCCTCCCCTGAGGCGATGGCGATGGATCCTTCATTTGCGTCGCCATTTCGCATATACGAGTATCCTTTTGGGCCATCGCAAGATGGCCTTTTTTGATACCCCGGAATGGTCATCATGGGGCTGGCGGCAGGGCCGGTTGAGTCATAAATTAGGATGAGAGGATGAGCTTGGCGCTGGATCGCTCGTTATGATGGCCAGATCGCTTATGGGAAAGGAGTGGGCCAATGGTGTCGCCAGAGATCTTCCGCAAGTCCCTTTTCTTCGCCCCGATGAGCGAGGAGCAACTCGCTCGGCTGGCTGGGATCTCTGAAGAAGAGGAGTATCCACAAGGAGACATCATTTTCAAGGAGGGTGATCCCGCCGACAAGCTCTACCTGATCTTGAGTGGTGCCATTGAGCTGCAGATGTGCATTGATGTGCTGGAGCGCGTGATCCCCGTGGATGTTTTGGGGCCGGGGGAGGTCGTGGGGTGGTCCACTTTAGTGGCGCCCTATCAGTATACGGCCAGCGGGGAGGCGCGCACGACAACCCGGGTGGTGGCCATCGATAGCACGGCATTGCGACGATTGGCCGAGGAAGATCCCTCGTTGGGGTATCACCTGTATCGCCAGGTGGCCAGCGTGATTGCTCAGCGTCTGCGTGACACGCGACTTCGGTTGGCCAGCTTGTTGCCTGCGCCCGATTAGGAAGGATGTCGGGCTGGTTGCTTCTCTGATCTGTGGATAGTCACCCGCGCGGGGCTTCTCCCAAGAAGCCCTTTTTCCCTGCCTCGAACTGGCTATCCCGGTTTCGCGCAGGGATTTGCTCCCCGCTTTTCTCCCTTCTCGAGGCCGGGAGGGGGCCTCGCCCTCCGGAGAAAGCCTTTCCCTTATCCGCGAATTTGCTATTGCGCTGTGAGCCAAAATCGTGTATGATTATGATAGTGTGTTCATGTCAGTTCGTCTTCTCATCGGGAGATTTGGGGCTCTCGTCTTTATTGTGACTATCCTCGCTTCAGGTTGCGCTTCCTTTGTCGTGATCGGTTATTCTTCATTCATCTAGCTGGCTGTGCGGATGCTGATGTATCCGGAAGAAGTCCTTACAACTCTATAAAAGAAAGGAGGGGATCTGAGGTTATCTTGCATCTGACAACCGAATAGCATCCAAGGGAGGTAGTTCCGGGATGAGCGCAAGGCTCTTCGTTCGAATCATCGGACTTATCGTTTTTGGCCTCATCGGCTGGCAGATCGGCGTCGTCATCACGGGGTCTTCTTCTTGGACGGCGGAATCTGCTCGCTGGTTTATCCCTCTGACGACGATTGGGGCTCTGATCGGGGCGCTCATCGCTCCCTGGCTGACGCTTGAGCCAGCGGCTTTCATGAAGCGTACGATCCGTCAGCTCCCCCCGCAGCAGATCCTGGCCAGCACCATCGGCCTGGCTGTGGGGTTGATCATCGCGGCTCTGCTGGCGTGGCCCCTATCCCTGCTCCCTTCTCCATTTGGCAAGACTTTGCCCATGATTGGGGCGATTGTCTTTGGCTATCTGGGCATCACGGTGATGACTTTGCGCCAGAAGGAGATCTTCGCTTTGCTGGGTGGAGGCCGCTGGAGTGGGTTGAAGGAGGAGGAGGGCGTAGCGTCGGGTGAATCGCCGGTATTGTTGGATACCAGCGTGATCATCGATGGACGTATCGCGGACATCAGCCACACCGGCTTTATTCCGGGGCCGATGATCGTGCCTCGTTTCGTGCTGAACGAGTTGCAATACATTGCGGATTCTCCCGATCCGCTGCGCCGCAATCGAGGACGCCGTGGTCTGGACATGCTCAATCGCATGCAGAGGGAGTCGGTTGTGCCGATCCGCATCGTGGATATGGACGTGGAGGATGCCCATCAGGTAGATGAAAAGCTGATCCGGCTGGCGCAGAAATTGCATTGCCCGATCGTCACCAACGACTTCAACCTGAATCGGGTAGCTGGCCTGCAAGGGGTCTCCGTCCTCAACGTCAACGAGCTGGCGAACGCTGTCAAAGTGGTCGTTTTGCCCGGGGAGACGATGCGGGTGCACATCATCCAGGAGGGGAAAGAGGCCGGGCAGGGCGTCGGCTATCTGGACGATGGGACCATGGTGGTCGTGGAGAACGGCCGCCAGTTCATGAACCAGGAGATTGAGGTGTTGGTCACCAAGGTGCTACAGACCAACGCCGGTCGGATGATCTTCGCCCAGCCGAATGGGCGAGGTTCGTGATAGTGACGCGTTTGTGGAGTGCCTGTCGTGTCGATGGAGTGCACGACAGGCACTCCGTGTGTGGTGTCATGTGCGAGTGCGGATAGTGATATGACGGTTATTACGCTTTCTCGCCAGCTGGGAAGCGGCGGCGACGAGATCGCCAGCCGGGTTGCAGGGGCGTTGGGGTTGGATCTGGTCGATCACGTCCGGCTGCGCCGGGCGGCTGTGGCCGCAGGCGTCTCCGAATTGGCCTGGGAGGAGCTGGAGTTGATCGGGCGGGGTGATTTCGTGGAGCAGCTCACCAAGGCGCTGCGCAGCGTCCCGCCCACGTCCACCAGCGAGCGCGAGCTATATCCCGTGCTGACGACCCGGGCGGGGCCGTTGGACGGCATCTTCGCTCCGCCTCTGCCCCCCGCCTCCATCGCCCTGGCCGAGTCCGTGCGTATTCTCGAGCAGGTGGTGAGGCGCCTGGCGGAGATCGACAATGTACTGATCATCGGAGGGGGCGGCCAGGCGATTCTGGCCGACTCCCCAGGCGTGTTGCATGTGTCCATCATCGCCCCGTTTGAGCAGCGGGTGGCCACCGTGCAACAACGGGAGGGGATCACCCGCTCGCAGGCGCGGCGCAAGGTTCGGGCCAGTGACCGCAATCGGGCGGAGTTCCTGCGTCGCTTCTATCACGTGCGGTGGGACGACCCGATGTTGTACCATCTTGTGCTGAATACCGGTCGTCTGAAGCGCTCGGAGGCCGTCATGACCATTGTGGCGGCTGCTCGTGCCATGAGGACGGCGGGATAGGCTGGTGATTTTCCAAGCGGATATGAGATGTGCTAGAATGAATGCCGTTTCGGTATGGGATGGGCCGCACTCGCGGCCCATCGATCTCTGTGGAGGAGCTGAGGGACGATGACGTTGAAGATCTATAACACGCTTACCCGTCGGAAAGAGGAGTTCAAGCCGCTGGAGGATAAAGTCGTCCGCATGTACGTGTGCGGACCTACCGTGTACGACAAGGCCCACGTGGGACATGCCATGTCGGCCATCGTCTTCGATGTGATCCGCCGGTACCTCGAATACAAGGGGTATCGTGTGATCCATGTCATGAACTTCACCGACGTGGATGACAAGATCATCGATCGGGCTCGGGAGCTGGGGGAGGACCCCATCCGCCTGGCCGAGCGTTACATCCAGGAGTTCATGGATCACATCCAGGCGTTGAATCTCCTCCCGGCCACGATATATCCCCGCGCCACCCATGAGATCCCTTATATCATTCAAGTGATCCAGGGGCTGATTGAGAAGGGATATGCCTATCAGGCCAATGGTGACGTGTACTTCCGGGTGCGGAAGGACGAAGACTACGGCAAGCTGTCCCACCGCAAGATTGATGAGCTCCGCAGCGGCGCCCGTGTGGCCCCAGGGGAGCACAAGGAGGATCCCCTGGACTTCGCCTTGTGGAAGGCGGCGAAGCCCGGAGAGCCGGCCTGGGATAGTCCGTGGGGGCCGGGGCGTCCCGGCTGGCATATCGAGTGCTCGGCCATGAACCTGCATCATCTTGGGCCTCAGATCGATATCCACGGCGGTGGCAATGACCTGATCTTTCCGCATCACGAGAACGAGATCGCTCAAAGCGAGAGCTATACCGATCGCCCCTTCGCCCGCTACTGGGTGCATAATGGGATGCTCCAATTCGGCGGGGAGAAGATGTCCAAGTCCCTGGGGAATCTGGTCACCATCGAGGATTTCCTGGCCGAGCATGATGCGGATGTGTTGCGCCTGATCGTGCTGGGATCGCATTATCGCAGCCCGCTGACCTTCAACGAGGAAGTGATCCAGCAGGGCGAGCGGGCCCTGTCCCGGTTGCGATCGGCGCTGCGTCCCAGCGTGGGGCAGATCACGGAGGGAGAGCAGGCGGATGCGCTGAGGGCACAGGCTGCGCGCGCCCGGGAGCGCTTCGAGGCGGCCATGGACGACGATTTCAATACCGCCGGCGCCCTGGCCGCCCTGTTCGATCTGGTGCGGGCCATCAACGCCGCCCGGGATGCGGGCATCGGCGGAGAGCCTTTCGCTGAGGCGCAGCGGACGCTGCGGGAGTTGGCAGGCGTGTTGGGGTTGCGCCTGACGGAGTCGGCGGGGAAGGCGGCTGCGAAGGAGGTCACCCCCTTCATCGATCTCCTGGTAGATGTGCGGACCCGCCTACGGCAGGCTAAGCAGTGGGAATTGGCTGATCTGATTCGGGATCGCCTGGGCGAACTTGGCGTGATCCTGGAGGACACCCCACAGGGGACTCATTGGCGGTTCAAGTGACCGAGATGTTGTATGGCCGTCAGGCCGTGTTAGAGGCTTTGCGCGCCGGGCGTCGACGTGCCCGGCGCGTGTTCTTGGCCGATGGCGTGCGCGAGCAGGGCATCATCGCCGAGATCATCGAAGCGGCTCGCCGGCGGGGGGTGCCCGTGCAGCGGGTGCGCCGATCCGAGTTAGATCGGCTGGGCCTGACACACCATCAGGGTGTGGCGTTGGAGGCGGCTCCGTACCCCTTCGCCGCCCTGGAGGATGTGTTGGCCCAGGCCGGGCGGCGGGGCGAGCCTCCCTTCCTGTTGCTCCTGGACCATCTGCAAGATCCTCAGAACCTCGGCTCGCTGTTTCGCACGGCCGAGGCAGTTGGGGTGCACGGCGTGATCATCCCAAAGCGCCGGGCGGCCGGGGTCACCCCAGCCGTGAGCCATACCTCTGCGGGCGCAGTGGAGCACCTTGCCGTGGTGCAGGTGGCCAATCTCCCACAGACGATCTCGAAGTTGCAGCAGGAGGGTGTGTGGGTGGTCGGGTTGGAACGGACGCCGGAGGCCCGCCCTCTGGATGAGGCCGACCTGACCGGGCCGCTGGCGCTGGTCGTGGGGAGCGAGGGGAAAGGGCTCAGCCGGCTGGTGCGTGAGCGATGTGACTGGCTGGTGATGCTGCCCATGCGAGGCCGGGTGACCTCGCTGAACGCTGCTGTGGCGGGGTCGATCGTGCTATACACCGCCTGGCGGGCCCGGGAGCGGGGCGCGTAGCGTTTGCCTGGTCGGATGGTGGTGTAAGACAACCCGAATCCCGGGGTTTTCAATGCCCCGGGATTCTCTATGAAGCTCGTATGTCTACCTTGGTCAGGAGGTAGTCAACGAGAGCGGCTCCAGGTCGTACCAGTTGGGACCGACCTCCACGTCGACCTTCAGCGGCGCGTCCAGTTCGAAGGCGCCCTCCATCTTCTCCTTCACCAGGGCGGCCGCATCTGCGACCTCATCCCGTGGACACTCCAGCACCAGCTCATCGTGCACCTGCAGGATCATGCGGCTGCGCATTCCGGCCGCTTTCAGCGCCTGGTGCAGGCGGATCATCGCGATCTTGATGATGTCGGCGGCCGTCCCCTGGATGGGGGCGTTGATGGCGGCTCGCTCGGCCGCCATCCGCACGTTATGGGAGACGTGCGGCCGCTGTAGCTCCGGGAAGTAGCGCCTGCGCCCCAGGAGCGTCTCCACGTATCCACGCTCCGCCGCCTCCCGCCGCGTGCGGTCCAGGTATTCCTTCACCTTGGGGTACGTCTTGAAGTACGCCTCGATAAACCGGGCGGCCTGGTCCTGATCCATGCCGGTTTGTTGCGCCAGTCCGTATGCGCTCTGGCCGTACATCAGCCCGAAGTTCACCGCCTTGGCCACACGGCGTTGTTCTGACGTGACCTCCTCGATGGGGATGCCGTATACCTTCGCGGCCGTGCTGGCGTGGATGTCCTCCCCCCGCCGGAACGCCTCCAGCATGGTGGGATCCTGCGAGACGTGGGCCAGGATACGCAGCTCCACCTGTGAGTAGTCGGCAGCCAGGAGGAGCCATCCGGGCTCCGCGATGAACGCCTTGCGAATGCGACGGCCCTCCTCGGTGCGGATGGGGATGTTCTGCAGGTTGGGGTTGGAGCTGCTGATCCGGCCGGTCTCCGTACCGGTCTGGTTATAGTCGGTGTGCAGACGCCCGGTCTCCGGATTGACCATCTGCGGCAGGGCGTCGACGTAGGTGGATCGGAGCTTCTCCAGCGCCCGGTGCTCCAGGATCAGCTCGATGACGGGATGTTGCCCGCGGAGGGACTCCAGAACGCCCGCGGCGGTCGAGTAATGTCCGCTGGACGTCTTCCGCAGCCCGGCCGTGGGCAGCGCCAGCTTGCCGAAGAGCGCCTCGGAGAGCTGCTGAGTGGAGTTCAGGTTGAAGGAGTAGCCGACCCACTCAAAGATCTGCTCCCGCAGGGCGGATAGGCGTTGCCCGAGCTCCCGAGACATCTCACGCAGCAGATCGACGTCCAGTGCCACGCCCGTCATCTCCATGTCGACCAGGACGGGCACCAGGGGCATCTCCACCTCTCGGAACAGCCGGATAAGCCCCTTCTCCTCCAGTTCGGGCGCCTGCAGATCGACCAGCCGGAGCGTGACATCCACATCGGCGGCTGCGTAGGGCGCTACTTGCGCCACCGGCACCGCATCCATCGTGATCTGCGACTTGCCCTTGCCGATCAGCTCCGTGATCTCCGTCATGGTGACCCCCAGCCGGGTGAAGGCCAGGGCCTTGAGCCCGAGGTTCCGGCTGCCAGGGTTGAGCAGCCACTCGGCGATCATCGTGTCCCAATCCACGCCCTCGATAGACAAGCCGTGCCTTCGCAGGACGGTGATGTCGTAGTTGGCGTTGTGGGCCACCTTCGTCCGGTTTGCATCGGCGAAAATGGCGCTCAGGGCGCCTCGGACCTTCTCCCAAGGCAGCTGGCCTTCCGGCCCTGCCTGATCTGGGAGGTGGCCGATGGGGATGTACGCAGCCTCTCCTTTGGCCCAGGCGATAGCCAGCCCGACCAGGTTGGCCCTCATGGCGTCAGTGGATGTGGTCTCCACATCGAAGGCGATCATGGGGGCGTCCTGCAGTTCTCGGACGATCGCTTGCAGGGATGCTTCCGTCGTAATGACCCTGCCGGATTCCTCCGGGGAGGGCGGGCGATCCGGCGTGCTGGCGCCGAATAGCGGGAGTTGCATCCCCTTGGTGGGAGGCTGGGGGCGGGTGCTGTGCGGGAGCCGGTTGACCAGGCTGTGGAACTCCAGCTCCTGGAAAAGGGCCAGGACCTGATCCCGGTCGAAGTCGCTGGTGCGGCACCGCTCCAGGTCGAGCTCTACCGGCAGGTCGGTGATGATGGTGGCCAGTTGCTTACTGAGGAAAGCCTGGTCCCGATATTGGAGGAGCGCCTCCCGAACCCGCTTGCGGCTGATCTCGTCCAGGTGCTCGTAGATCCCTTCCAGCGATCCGTATTGTTGCAACAGGGTCGTCGCCGTCTTCTGCCCGATGCCCGGGATGCCCGGGATGTTATCCGATTTATCTCCCGTCAGGGCCTTGAGATCGACCAGTTGAGGTGGGTCCAGATGATAGCGCTTGCGGACCGCTTCGATATCGTAGATGACGGTCTTGGGGCGTGGCCCTCCGGGCGTGTACCGGACGACGATATGCTCATCGATCACCTGGAACAGATCTCGATCGCCGGAGCAGATGGTGGCATCCGTCTCCTTCCGCTCAGCCTGACGGGCCAGCGTCCCCAACAGATCGTCCGCCTCGTAGCCCTCGATCTCGAAGATGGGGATATTGAACGCCTCGATGATCTGTCGAATGCGAGGGATCTGCGCGTGTAGGTCATCCGGCATGCGCGCCCGGGTCCCCTTGTACTCCGGCGCGATCTCCTGCCGGAATGAGGGGCCTACGTCGAAGGCCACCGCGATGTAATCGGGGTTCTCCTCCTGCAGGATGCTGAGCAGCATGGAGGTGAACCCGTATACGGCGTTGGTCACCTCTCCCTTAGAGGTGGCCATATCCGCCGGGAGCGCATGATAGGCTCGAAACGCCAGGCTATGGCCGTCGAGCAGAACCAGTTTCGGCATGAAAGGATCCCTTCCGCTGTTGATGTAATCCGCTAGCGCCCGTTTCTCATCGGCTTCCATGTGAGCTTGCCCGCCTCGACCAGGTCCTTGACCGCGGGCAGCTCCAGGATCTTCGCGCTCACCATCCGGCTTCGACCGACCTCCAGGCGCATGCGGCCGGTGGGCAGCTTGAGCGCCAGGTTCTCGTCAGACGCGTTGGTGAGGATGATGACGTCCTTCGGATTCGGCTTCCATGTGGGACCGATGGGCTTGCGATCGGGCATCTTCCTGCTCCTTCGGACAGACGAGATGGGTGTTCCACTCTCATTCTACTCTTGGGCTCGCGGATGGTCAAGGGACGCTTCGGATGTGCATGCTAAGAGAAAGGGGTAGCTGGCGGTATGGACCTCAGCTACCCCTTTGCCCCTGTGGAGATAGGGTGGGCTCACGGCCAGAGCAGCGATTTCTCCGTTTGGGGATCGAATAGCTGGAGCTTCTCCATATCGAATCGCAGGGTGACCTGATCGCCGATATCGCCCTCAAAGGAGGATGGGGCCAACACTTGCAGCCTGGAGCCTCCCACCCGGCAGTCCAGGAGATCGTCTCGCCCCAGTGGCTCGATCATGTAGATCTCCGCCTGCACGCCGCCTTGGGGGTCCAGATACACGTCCTCCGGTCGGATCCCCAGGAGCACTTGCTGGGGCGCGTTGCGCTCTCGCAATAGGGCCGCGGTGGCATCCGGCAGGCGCAAGGAGAACCCATCTCCGGCAACGATGAGTCCGTCGCCGTCGGACTGAAGGGTGGCGTTCAGGAAATTCATGGGCGGATTGCCGATGAACTCGGCCACGAACAGGTTGGGGGGATGGTTATAGATGTCGTCGGGCGTCATGAAGGCCTGCAGGTGTCCCTGCTTCATCACGGCGATGCGGTCGGCCATCGTCATGGCTTCCACCTGGTCGTGGGTGACGTAGATGGCCGTGATGCCCAGGTCCTTTTGGAGGCGCTTGATCTCCCCCCGCATGCTGACTCGTAACTTCGCGTCCAGGTTGGAGAGGGGCTCATCGAACAGCAGGATGTCGGGCTCCTTGGCCAGGGCCCGGCATAGGGCCACGCGTTGTTGCTGCCCGCCGGACAGTTGGGCCGGCTTTCGGTCCATCAGGTCGCTGATCTGCATCATCTCCGCCACCTTGCGAGCCCGCTCCATCCGCTCGTTTCGAGGGAGCTTTTTCAGCTCGAGTGGGAAGGTGATGTTCTGCAACACGGTCATGTGCGGGTATAGCGCGTAGCTCTGGAACACCATGCCGATGTTGCGGTCCTTGGGAGGCAGATCGTTCACAATTCGGTCGCCGAAGTAGATGTATCCGGAGGTCGGCTTGTAGATACCGGCTACCATCAGCAGGGTGGTCGTCTTGCCACAGCCGCTTGGCCCGAGTAGCGAGACGAACTCCCCGTGCTCGATCTCCAGGTCGAGGTCGTTGACGGCCACAACGGAGCCGAATTCCTTGCGTAGGTCTTTCAGAAGTACCCGCATTTTCCTCTCCTCATCCCTTGACGCCGCCGAAGGAGACCCTCAGCAGTGATTTCTGTGTGAATAGGAAGAACAGCAAGGGTGGGATCATATAGAACAGGGCGGCTGCGGACAGCAGCCCGTAGTCCACGAATTTGAAATCGCCGATCAGTTGCTTGACATAAAGAGATAGCGTGTAATTCTTTTGCTCGAAGATGAAGGTGAACAGATACAGGAACTCCGACCATCCGGCCAGGAAGGCGAAGATGGCCACGGAGGCGATGCCCGGCTGGATCACGGGCAGGATCACCCGTCGCCATGCCTGCAGCCGGCTGCACCCGTCCACGTAAGCAGCCCACTCGATGTCCCACGGGATGTCATCGAAGAAGCCCTTTACGATCCAGGCCGCCATGGGGATCTCCAGGGCGGATTTGACGAACACCACCCCCCAGATGCTGTTCAGGCCGAAGATGGGGCCGATGACCGGGATCTTCCAGATGGTGTAGAGGATGTAGTAGATGGCGATCAGAAGCGTCACGCCGGGGAAGGCGTGCAGGAGGATCGTCAGCCGTGTGAGCTGGGTGCGGCCCCGGAATTGGAGCCGGGAGAGGGCGAAGCCGGACAGCGTGCTCACCAGGACGACCAGGAAAGTGACCCCCCCGGCGAAGAGTACGGTGTTGATCACCACGGGCCAGATGCTGGAGTACGTCCTCGCCCCGATGGTGACCTCGCTCCATAGGAACCGCCAGTTTTCCAGGGTGATGTGTTCCGGGATGAATCCCAGGAGCACCCGGGTGCTGATGGATTGCATGAAGAGCCAGATGTACATCACCACGATGGGGACCGAGACGCCAACGATCAGAGCATATGCCAGGATGCGGCCCGCCCGGGTTCGTATGCGCTCGCGCAGCGGCACTTTCGCCACGATCCCCACGGGGGCAGCGGATGCGATCGTCTCTTGTGCGCCCATGTATCTTCCTCCGCTTTCAGGTGCCCACCTTCGTGGGCTCCATCATTCGCTCGAAGCCGAACAGCCGGAGCATGATCAGCGTCAGGGTCACGCCCACGATCACCAGGATCAGGGCGATGGAGGCCCCGTAACCGAATTGCAGGCTGGAAAAGGCCCGGTGGTACGCGTTCAATGCCCAGACCTCGCTCTTGTAGAAGGGGCCACCGTCGGTGAGCAGCAGGATGTAGTCATAGGAGGCCAGCAGCGAGAGCGTCTGCCAGATGGTCAGGAACATGATCGGCCATTTAAGCAGTGGGATGATCAATCGGCGTACGATGGCCAGATCCGATGCGCCGTCCACCCGGGCCGCCCGGATCAGGTCGATCGGGATGGATTTGATGGCGGCGGAGAAGACGATCATCCCAAAGGAGGCGCCGATGACCCCGTTCACCAGGATCACAATGGGCATGGGGTGTCTCGCCAGCCATGCCTGAGGCGGATAGCCGAGCAGGCTCCGTATCTGGTTGATCAGCCCCACGTCGGTGGGGGACACGAACCATTGCCACATGAGCACATAGATGACGGGAGGCGTCATGCGTGGCAGGAGCCAGATGGAGCGGAAGACCAGCCCGACGTTCTCGCGTTCCACAAAGTAGGTGGTCAATAAGGCCAGGAAGAACCCGAATAGGACGTTGAAGAGACAGGTGGAGACCACGTAAATGAGGGTATTGCGGGCGATCTTAGGGATGATCGGGTCTGCGAACAGACGCCGGAAGTTCTCCAATCCGACGAACTCCCATTGCATCTTGCTGTCCATGCCCGTAAAGGACAGGGCCGTGGTGAGGACCACGGGCAGAAAGAAGTACGTGGTGACGAGGAACAGAAAGGGGCCCAGGAACACCGTGTACACGGCCAGGCCTCGCAATCGCGCCAGGAGCGATCGTGGCCGCTCCTCAAAGGTCTCTATCGTCATGACTTCGCTGGTCAATCTATGCCTCCTTGTGTCTCCCCGCGTCTCCCGTGAGCCGGTAAGCGGATTGGGAGGGGATCGCCCAGGATGTGATCCTGAGTGGCACGGCACGGAGTGGTGACATGGACCCTGTTAGAGGAGAGGTGGCGATCTCACGCACAAATTCCCCTCGCGTGCTCGGGTCACATGATAACGGGATGGATTGTCGATGGAGCGAATGAGATCTGCTGAGGACAAGATGCGCCTGTTCCCCCGGATCGGGGAACTGGGCTGCGGGGGAACAGGCGCGAGAGATATCCGTCAACACGGCTGGCCTATTCTACGATGATCAGCTCGTCGCCCAGGGCGGCCTGCAGCTCGCTCTTCAGGAACTCCAACGCCTCTTCCGGCGTGAGCTCGCCCAGCTCCACACCCTGGATCGTGTTGTACCAGATCGTCAGGTAGTCATTCCACTGCGGATGCGCGGGCATGAAGCTGGTGTACTCCAGGTACGGCGTGACGCTGCTGGTGAACTCATCCGCTTTGTACGCCTCGACCTCGAGGGCCGCCTTGCGCCAGGCCAGATGCCCGCTCTCCAGCGCGTGCTTGACCACCAGGTCGGGGCTGGACGCCTCGGCGATCACCTGGAAGGCGACGTCGGGGTACTGGCAGGACGAGGAGATCATGTAGACGTAGGGGTTCGAGCTGGTGACGGGCTTGCCGCCCTTCTCGGCCGCCGGATAGAGCATGACCCCGAAGATCTTCTTCATATCCTCGGAGGTCCACTTGCCCTGGCCGTAGTCCACACGCTGGTACTCGGCCCAGTGCCAGGTGCCGCCGAACCAGAAGAGGGTCTCGCCCTTGACGACTGCCGGATGGATGCCGTCACGCCAGCCGTAGCTGGTGATCTCGGGCGGGGTGACCTTGGCCACCTGGGCGATGTTGTAATGGAACTCCAGGTTGCCCAGCGCTGCCGACTCGTCCAGCACCAGCTTCCCGGTGTCCGGATCCTGGAGGATGCCGCCGTATGCCAGATATGGATGGAGGAACGTGTTCCCCTTGCTGGGCCGGTGGTAGATGCCCCACTTGGTGACGCCCTTGTCCACCGACTCCTTGGCTACGGCGATCAGGTCGTCCAGCGTGAACTCGCCGTCCATGACCTTCTGCGGCAGGGCCTCGATCTCCTCATCGCTCCAGCCCAGCTCTTTGAGCTTGTCCTTGCGATAGAATACGACCCGAACCTCCGTGTCCTGGAGCACGCCGTATCGCTTGCCCTTCCACGTCACGGCCTTCCAGAGGGCCTCGAAGGTGTCCCCGAAGACGTCCGGGTACTGCTCGATGTACTCGTCAACCGGGATGATGTAGCCAGCTTCCGCCCACTCCGGGATCTCGGTGTATGCGGAGGCCCGGATGCAGGGCGCCGTTCCAGCCTGGGAGGCCAGGACGAACCGCTGGCGGAATCCATCCATATCCCCGGCCGTCTCGAACTCGGAGACCTCGAGGATGATCCGCTCATCCTTCCCCTCCGCCTTGAACTTCTTGTTCAGGCGGCCGGCCGCCTCCTGCAGATTGGTCACTCGCGTGATGTCAGACGGGCCACCGTAGCCCATGGCCTTGATCACGATGTCTCCAGGGCGGACGGCAGGGGTCGGAGTAACCACGACCTCCACTGGCTTCTCTACCACCTTCTCGACGACCTTGGTGACCACGACCGTCTCTTTGACCACCTTCTCCACGACTTCCGGGGTGGGCGTGGCACAGGCCGTCACGAGGCTCAGGGTAACAACCAGCGCGACCGTGAGCCACAACCATGTGCGCTTGGACATGATGAATCACCTCCTTTTCCTTCTGCATGGAATGGCCGAAATGCTTTCCGTGGCTCACAACGGATTAGGATGTGATCGCCACGGGCGCGTGTAAGCCCGGTGAGCCCTGGCTTTCTTTTGCGGTATCACCCCCCTTCATCGTGTGATGTTCATCCATCACGATGTCCATGGGGACCCTCCGTGATTGGGGGACCGGTTCATTCAGTTATGGGATGGTTTTGGATAACTCGGGAAGCGAATCACCCGATGTGTCTCGGCTATCGCTTCAAGAGGTAGCACATACGTGAATGGTTGGCGTGAAGACTTGATCCTCTTTAGGCGTGAATACGCCCCTCTCACATCACGTGAATCAGGTTGCGCTACCCTTCAAGATGATGCTGTGGATACGGGTGGTAAAACGCGATCGCATCGGAGTCATGCGATTTGTACGTCTATTTTACCAGAATTGTCCCGGTTGTGCAAACGTTTGCTCACTTTTTGATCCCTCAAACGGAGCGTCCGATCCGTTTGTATCTTAAAAATCCTGCTTCTTTTATCGTCCGGCTTGGGAGGCCAGAATGGGCTGTGGTATAATCGTGGTGACGGGCGAGCGAACGCCTGTTCTGTATCTCTTGTCTGCTATGGGCCCTTCTCCGTCGGATGGCATCGCGTTACGCCGTCCGTAAAGGGAAGAGCGCTCACACCGGAAACCACGTGCGGGATTGTCCCTGTAGATCTGTGACGATATCGTGACATGGAGCGGCTGATGGCTTCTGACTTCGTTCATCTCCACGTGCACAGCGAGTTCTCCCTTCTGGATGGGCTGAGTCGAATCCCGGAGTTGGTGCAGCGGGCCAAAGAGCTGGACATGCCGGCCCTGGCTCTGACCGATCACGGCACCATGTATGCGACGATCCAGTTCTATCGCGCCTGTAAGGGCGCCGGTATCCGGCCGCTGATCGGCGTGGAGGCGTATCTGGCCGAGCGGCGCATGGAGGATCGTGATCCGCAGATCGACAGCAAGCGCTACCATCTGCTGCTGTTGGCCCAGAACCAGACGGGTTATCAGAATCTGCTCAAGATCTGTTCGGCGGCTCAGCTCAGGGGATTCTACTATAAGCCCCGTATCGATCGGGAGTTCCTGGCGGAGCATTCGGAGGGGCTGATCTGCACGTCCGGTTGTGCCGCCGGCGAGATCCCCCGGCTGCTGGAGGAGGGGCGGGAGGAGGAGGCGATCCGAAGGCTCTCCTGGTACCGGGATGTGTTCGGCCCGGACCGCTTCTTCCTGGAGCTGCAGGACCATGATATCCCGTGGCTGCACGAGTTGAACGGCAAGCTGTTGGAGTTCAGCCGCAAATTCGATCTCAAGCTGGTGGCCACGAACGACGTGCATTACGTGTATGCCGACCAGTGGCAGGCGCATGATGTCCTCCTCTGCATCCAGACGGGCTCTCTGGTCAACGACCAGGAGCGCATGCGCATGAGCGACAACAGCTACTACCTGCGCTCGGCGGAGGAGATGGCGCAGATCTTCCGGCATGTGCCGGAGGCACTGAAGAACACCCGGCTCATCGCCGAGATGTGTGAGGTGGATCTGGACCCCAAAGGCTATCACCTGCCGATCTTCGATGTCCCGGAGGGGTTCACGGCCGAAAGTTATCTTCGTCATCTGGTGGAGGAGGGGATCCGCCGTCGCTATGGGGAGCGGGCGGATGACCCGGAGGTGCAGGCCCGCAAGGAACACGAGCTGAAGATCATCCACCAGATGGGATTTGATACCTACTTCCTCATCGTGTGGGACCTGTGCCGGGCCGCCCGGGAGCGAGGGATCTGGTGGAATGTCCGAGGCTCGGGTGCCGGGTCCATTGTGGCGTATGCCATCGGCATCACCAACCTGGATCCGCTGGCGCACAATCTGATCTTCGAGCGCTTCCTGAACCCTGGCCGTGTTTCCATGCCGGATATCGACCTGGACTTCCCGGACGATCGCCGGGCAGAGATGCTGGAGTACACCGTGCAGAAGTACGGCCAGGAGAACGTCGCCCAGATCATCACCTTCGGGACCATGGGGGCCCGTGCGGCGGTGCGGGATGTCGGCCGGGCGCTGGATATCCCGTTGCCAGAGGTGGATAACGTCGCCAAGCTCATCCCCTCCATCCCCGGCAAGCCGATCACCATCAAGGAGGCGCTGGAGCAGGTGCCGGACCTCCGGCAGATCTATGAGGAGGTCGACTATCTGCGTGAGCTCCTGGACACGGCGATGCAGTTGGAGGGGGTGGCCCGCCATGCCTCCACCCATGCGGCGGGAGTGATCATCTCGGATCGGCCGTTGGTGGAGTATTGCCCGCTGCATCGTCCCACCAAGGGAGACGACGAGGGAGGCATCGGCGTCGTGACCCAGTGGGATATGGGCATCTGTGAGTCCATGGGGCTGCTCAAGGTGGATTTCCTGGGGCTTTCGACGCTGACCATCATGCGCAAGGCGTGTGAGCTCATCAAGGAACGGCATGGCGTGGAGTTCGATCTGACCAATATCCCCGTGGAGGACGAGGAGGCTTACAAGCTGCTGGCACGGGGGGAGGTGGCCGGGATCTTCCAGGTGGAAGGTGCGGGCATGCGTCGGGTGCTCATGTCCATGCAGCCCAAGAAGTTTGAGCATATCGTGGCCACTATCTCCCTGTATCGCCCGGGGCCCATGGAGTACATCGATACGTACATCCGCCGTATGCATGGCGAGGAAGAGGTGACGTATCGGCATCCGAAGCTGGAGCCGATTCTGGCGGAGACGTATGGCATCATCGTGTATCAGGAGCAGATCATCCGGATCGCCTCGGAGCTGGCAGGGTACAGCCCGGGCGAGGCGGACATGATCCGCAAGGCCGTGGGCAAGAAGATCAAGGCGAAGATCCTGGAGCACCGGGAGAAGTTCGTCAAGGGCGCCGTCGAGCGCGGCATTCCCCAGGACGTCGCAGAAGGCATCTACGACGATATCGAATACTTCGCCCGGTACGGGTTCAACAAGGCCCACGCGGCTGATTATGCGGTCATCACCTGTCAGACGGCCTATCTGAAGGCCCATTATCCGGTGGAGTACATGACCGCTCTGCTCACCGTTGAGCGGCATAACACGGACAAGATCGGCTTCCTGGTGGCTGAATGTCGTCGCATGGGTATCGAGGTGCTGCCGCCCGATGTGAACCATAGCGATCTGGACTTCGTCATCGAGGATCGGGTGGATGACCAGGGGCGGCCGAATCCCGCCATCCGCTTTGGCCTGGGGGCGATCAAGAATGTGGGCGAGGGCCCCGTGCAGGTCATTCTGGAGGCGCGCCGGGCCGGTGGCCCGTTCACCTCGCTGGATGACTTCTGCCAGCGAGTCGATCTGCGGCAGGTGAACCGCCGGGCCTTGGAGAGCCTGATCAAGGCGGGGGCTTTGAACTGCTTCGGCAAGCGCTCTCAGCTTTTGGCCGTGATCGACCGCATGATCGGCGTGAGCGTTCAGGCGCATCAGGCCCGAGACGTGGGGCAGCTGACCCTATTTGATCTGGGGGAGGCCGGGTTCAGCGACGCCTCGGTGCTGTACCCTCTCCCGGAGGTCGAGGAGGTCAGCCGACGAGATCTGCTGAATTGGGAGAAGGAGTTGGTGGGCGTGTACGTCTCCGCCCATCCGTTGCAGCAGCTGACGGTTGATCTCAGCGATGTGATCACGGCTTTCTGTGGGCAGGTCGGCGAGGAACTGAACGGACAGCGGGTGGTGCTGGCCGGGATGTGTGCGGATGTGCGGCGCATCACCACCAAAAAGGGCGATCCCATGGCGTTCGTGCAGCTCGAGGACCTGCACGGCTCGTGTGAGGTGGTGGTGTTCCCCCGGGTGTATGAGGAAGCCCAGGATCTGTTGGTGGAGGACAGGCTGATCCTGGTGCGGGGCCGGGTGGAGGTGCGGGACACCAAGACCAACGTGATCGCCGATGAGATCACGAACTACATCGAGCGGGCGCGTCCGGTGTCGGAGGAAGAGGAAGGGACGGGCGATGTGGCGCCTCGCGGCGTCACTCACATGGCTCGCGAGGGGAACGGCAACGGGATGTGGTCGCCTGCGGACGCGTTCATCGACGCCCCGCCGGACGAGGAGGGGCCTATGCCCTGGTTGGAGGAGCCGCCCGCCTGGCTGCATGCGGTGGAACCCACGTCGCCGCCCGCACAGGATGCTCCCAAGGCCATCTACATCACCCTGCAGCGGACTCAGGATCTGGAGGAGGATAAGCGCCGGTTGCATCGGGTGGTGCAGTGCCTGCGGGATCATCCTGGCACGGATCGGTTCTTCATCGAGGTGGAGGGACGTGAGGGGCGGTATCGGCTCTCCTTCCCTAACGATACCACCCGCCACTGTCCGGAGTTGATCCGGGCGTTGGAGGAGCTGGTGGGGGCAGACCGGGTGCGTGTGGAGCCGTTGTCCCTGGGGATGGAGCGCCCGGTGCGCTCGGCCGCTTAGAGCGTATCTGAGAATTTAACCGGTCCCGGCCCTTTCCGCAGGGATCTGGGCTGAGGTTGGGCAGGTCGAAGTCTGAGAGATCCGTGGGGCTGGCTTTCGTGCCGGCCCTTTTCATTATCCTGGGGATGGCCGTCGTCGGTAGGACAACCAGAGCTGTAACCCGTTGGCCACATAGTGTGCCGTCAGCGGGGCCAGCAGGCTGCCTCGAGCCCGGAAAAGCCACGCGAAGAGCAGCCCGGCCAGCGTGGTGACGATCACGGCCAGTTTCCCCTGTGGCAGGTGGACGACGCCAAAGCAGAGGGCCAGGACGATCGCCAGCGGCCAGAAGGGGAGCGGTGGGGATAATCCTCCCAGGAGCAGTGACCGGAAGAGGATCTCCTCGGTGGCCACGGCCAGGAAGAGGGCCAACAGCACTGCCGGCCATTCGCCCGGGGTGCGGGGGGTGATGTTCCGCATGATGAATGCGTCGTACAGGCGGTTGCCCCAGCGTTGGATCACCCATTGGGTGCCCCAGTAGATGGCGAGGGCCAAGACCCCGCCGACGCACACTCCCCACACGAGATCGTTCAGGGGGGCATTCGGAGCCCATCCCAGGCGCTCATACGGCAACCCGCTGAACGCTCCCAGGGCCAAGGCCACGATCAACAGGACGCCACGCAGCAAGTTCTCCGCAGGCAGCAGGAGCAGGTTGCGGTCAGGGCGCCATTGCCGGAGGAGCCGGGCGGTGCGCAGCGCGCCGAAGATGACCAGCGCCAGCAGCCCCAGAGAGCCCAGCAGGAACAGTGCGTATCCCGGAGTCACGCCTGCCCCTGTTTATCGTGGTTCGATGGTGTACCGGTATGGGGCGACCTCTGTGGTGACGGGCGCCATGGCGCTGATGACCAGCACGGCCGACTTGCCGTTGCGCCCGAGCCCGTCGATGGCGACGGCTCCCGTCCCGTCCGGGCCGATCTCCATGCGTCGCACTTCCACGCCGCGGCGTCCCCCCTCGATGATCTGGATCAGCCAGCGCTGATAGAGCAGATTGTCCGTGCGGATCCAGCCCTCGCTGACCCAGCCGCCGTCGTCCGTCTCGAAGTCCGCGCTGTACCCGATCTCGGGAATGGACACATCGTCGATGAAGAGGCCGGGATAGTTGACCGCGTCATCGGTGATGTACTCCAGGCGCACCAGCACCTTCTGACCCGTGTATGGGGTGAGATCGATCTCCTCCAGCACCCATTTGGGAGTGTCCCCGCCTCCGCTCTTCCCCGTGTAACCGTGTCCGAAGGAGTTGCCGGTGGGGTTCTCGTCCGTGGTGTACTTGCCCTTCAGGATCGTCCACGTCTTGCCGCCGTCTGTGGAGACCTCCACGTACGCAAAGTCGTACTTGTCCTCCAGGTCGTACCACATCCACATCTTCAGCGTCGCCTGATCCACCCCGGACAGGTCGAACTCTCGGGTGAGCCGGGTGTCGCTGTCATCCGCCCGATTCGCCCACCAGGTGAAGCGTCCGCTGTGGGCCTCCATATCGGCCAGGCGCACCGTCGACGCGCCCTGGAAGCGCACCACGACGTCTCCCCGTCCCTGGAGGAGGATATAATCGGCCGCGTACTGATGAACCTCGCTCTCTCGCTCTACGGGATAAGATCGGTGACGTCGGTCGATGGCCACCGTCTGTGGGCGGTAGAGCTTATATCCATAGCGGCCGTCGGCGATATCCGGGTTGTTCAGGAAATTGGCGATCAGCCAGTCGGCGAAGATGTCCTCGAAGCGCTCGGAGCGGCCGGCTGCTGCCAGCGCCTCGTTGAAGCCGGCGACGCCATTGGCCGGGGAGGCGACCACGGCCTTGGTCAGCTCCTCGCCAAACCGTTCCAGGAAGTAGGCCATGAACAGGAAGGAGCCGCCGTAATGCGGCCCGTTGCCGCCCGGGTCGTCGGTCCATGTGTTGAGCTGGGTATCGGGCAGCTCGGTGAAGAGTTGATCCGCCCGGCCGATGTTGAACCCGTTCAACACGGCGGCCAGCTCGGAGAACCCCTCGTTGACCCAGGTCTCCTCGTTGCGATCGTTGTACCAGTGGATCATGTGCTGAAATTCGTGGGCCAGCACACTGTCGTAGAACTCCGTTCCGGGACGAACGTTGTCGAGGTTGATGTAGAACATCTCGCGTTCGTTGGAGTACGGCTGGGCCAGGCGGGAGACCTCGTCGGCCGAGGAATAGTATCCGGCGATGTGATCGCCCAATCGGCGGGCATGCAGGATGGTCAGGTGCGGGTCGTTGTCCACGCCCGGCGTCCACTCCGTGCCGAAGAACTCCCGGTTGGTCGGGTAGATCTCGTTCTCGAAGCGGTTGGCCGAGCGTTCCAGGTCCTCTTGATCGACTTTGGCTCCGACCTCCACCCACATGTACACGTGGGGGGTGATGTAGCGGAGCTCTGCTTCGATCTGAAAGTGCTCGTCGGTGTCCGTGTCGCCGACCCAGAAGGTCTCCCGGTCCCCCACCTGGTAAGTGGGCGGGGTGGGGTTCACGGTCGGTGGGATCTCGCCTACCCCGGGGCGCAGCCGTTGCGCCAGATCCCGCAGGTCTCTGGTCGGTATGACCACCTCCTCAAGCTGACGTTCCGTCTCGCTCGTCGGCCGAGGCGCCGTGGGGACCGGAGTGGGCGTGGGTTGTTGCGGGAGGGTGGGGAGAGGCGCCGGCTCGGTGACCCGAAACTCCGGCTCGGATGGCATGGGCCACGGAGCGGAGGACGGGCTGTCGGAGCGGTCGATCAAGTAGATCAGACCGCCGGCGGTGAGGAGCGCCAGACAGCAACAACATAGGGCGATGAAGGCGGTGCCCAGAATGGCGATAAGGGTCCGGTTGGTTTTGCTCTTCGTGCTCTCTTGAAGCTCGTTCACAGACTCGACTCCTGTCCTGGTATCTGCCGGGGCCGCCTATGGCCGGCAGCCTACGATCGGTTGATCCATGATGGGAAACCGGGTGCGGGCGTCTACGCCGTGCACCCACACATTCGAGCGGGTAACGTATCCATCCACCTCCACCCAGAAGGCCCAGCGAGAGCGGCCATCCCGGGCGGCGCTTACGTCGATATTGTCGAAATCCCAGACCGGGTAGGAGAACCCGTTTGTGGCGATGCGCATGTGTCCGATGCCGACGGTCCGACCGATCCCGTTATCCAGGGCGCCGATCAGCCTCACGACCAGGTCCCGCTCAGGGGGGATGGAGGTGAAGGTGCCCGGCAGGTAGAGCCCGACACGTACATTGGCCAGATCCGCCTCCTCGACGGAACGAGGTCGCCCCCGGGTATCGTGGGGCCAGACCACCAGAATCCGGGCATCGATCTCCTTTTCCGGCATGGCGGTCGCCACGGCGCTGGGCCATGTGGGCTGGGGATAATAGGTTCGCGGGTCGGCGGCATGGGCCCACATGCTGGTGCGTGTGATCGCATCGGGCACACGCACCAGATAGTACAGCTTGGCGTCCGGCCGCTGGGCATAGCTGACATCCATGTCGTTGAGATCCCACATGGTGCTGAGGGCATCCCCGATAGGTCGCCGCCGGGCCTGCGCCAGAAAGCGGGCGGGCTCGCTGTCCCGGGCCTCCCATATTTCCACCCGTGGTTCCCATCCACACGGCACGGGCTCCAGGCTATCGGGATAAAACAGGCGCAGGCTCATATTCGCCCGTGTGGCCTCGGCGACGGGGGCCCAGCCGTGCGGCCACACGATCTCGATTCGGGCGTCGACCGCCTCTGGCGAGGGGCTCTCGCTTCCGGGCTGCCCGCTGGCCCATATCCCGGCATGGGATGTGCCGACGACCACATCCTCGGGTGATCGATAGTCGGCTGCGATGGCCGTGACCTTGTTATCCCCCAATGTGTGTCCGATGGAGAGCCACGTATGCCCTCCATCTTCGCTGATCCACAGCCCGGCATCCTGTCGGGCGGCGAGGATGCGCTCTGGCGATCGGGGGTCCGTCCACACCACGTCGAACGTGACGTCCGTGGGGAGGCCCGGCGCCTGGCGCCAACTCCGCCCCCCGTCTTCGCTGATCCATAGCCCCTGTTCAGCCACAGTGGCGATCAACAGCTGATCATTCCCGACGAGTTGGGCCATGTCCGCCCCGGAGGCGACTGGCCATGGGAGCTTCTGCCAGCTTGCCCCGCCGTCCGTCGATCGATACAGTCCTGGCTCACCGTCCTGGGCGGTGACATACAGGCCATCGGAGCGGATGAGTATCGAGCCGATCCTTGCGTCGGCAAAGCCGATCTGTGTCCAGGTGTCGCCTCCGTCGTCTGATCGGTAGAGCCCGGCTCCATAGGTCCCCGCGTATAGCGTGCCGTGCGGGTCCACCTGTATGTCTCGGATGATTGTATCCTGCAATGCGCATTTCGTCCAGGTACGCCCGTTGTCCAGGCTCTGACAAATGCCATCATATGTCGCCGCATAGACACGCTCGGGCTGATCGGGGAGGCTGACCAGGGCGTTGACCCTGGTCTCTCCCAGCCCTCGCGTCACATGCCAGCTGCGGCCGCCATCCTCGCTGCGCAGAAGGGCCGGAGGAGCCAGGTAACCGCCTCCCCAGGCCATGGCGGCCAACCACGTCTGCGGGCGATCGGGGAAGCTGTACAGCGCTCGGATCGAGCCGTTGGGGGGCAGACCCTGGTTGTGCGCCACCCATATCGCCCGGTCCTGGTTCCAGCGATAGACGCCGAGCGGAGTAGCGGCCCATAGCGTGCCCTTTTCCCTCTGGTCCAGGAGGAGCTGGTTGGCACCCATCGCCCCCAGATCGCCCTCCATGGCCTCCCAGATGTTATCCTCCCACGAGCCCAGGAAGACGCCCGTCCGGGTGGCGAGGACGAGCCGATGATCCGGGAGGGCGATGAGATCGAGGGGCGGAGAGCCCGGGATGGGCAGGATGGCCTCCGACCAGCTCCGCCCGCGATCCTGGCTACGCGCCAGCGCCAGATGGAAGCCCCGATCATCTTGGATCAGGCGGGCGGCGAACAGAGTGGGGGGATCGTCGGCGGTCAGGGCAAGGACGGTCATTCCCTGGGTGAGGGAGGGGTCGAGGCCGCCCGGAATCCATGTGTTCCCCCCGTCCTGGCTGATCAGGATCCCTCCTCGGGTGGCCGCGTAGAGTCGATCGATGTCGGTGGGATCGACCAGTACACGCCCCAGCCCGCTGCCCGGGTTGGTGTCGAACTCCTGGACCAGCAGGCGCTCGAAGGTCTGTCCTCCATCTCGGCTCCGGAAGAGCCAGTGCTTGGCGTATTTGTGGTTTTCCGCGGCGATCACGTAGATGCGGGTGGGGTCTGTGGCGGGCAGAAGGACCTGCCGGATGGTCATGCCGCGCTCCGGCCAGTAGCCCGGCTCCGTGTCGCCCATCGCGTTCTCCAACGGCACTCGGATCCAGATCGGGTCCCCGGCGGCGCGCCGAAATAGCCCGTTGCTGGTGCCCAGGTACAGGGTTCCCGTGGGGGATATGGCGATCGTCATCAGGGTGAGCCAGCTCAGATCATTGCCAGCCGGCTTCCAACTTTCCCCACCGTCTTGAGTCCGATAGAGCGCGGTCACCGAACGACCGGCGGTCGTAGCTGAGGCGATAGCCCACATGTCATTCGGTTGGATCGGGTGCTGTGCCAGCGAGACGACGGCGCCATAGGGCGTGTTCAACGGATATAAGTTGGGCTCTCCGGCTGCTGTCGCAGGGAGCGGCCACGCCCCGGCGACGGACATGATGATGATCAGGGCGCCGAGCAGCCGGATCCGTAGGGCTGGAAGCATAATATGGGTCTCTGGGATAAGGGAGCGTCGATTGATTCGCACGCGATATCATAGCCTGCCCGGGTGGTTCGCGCAAATCGAGCGCGGACTACCCTGGTGGTCATGGGCCCTGGACGCGGGCATCGCCGCCCCTCGGCGGCGAGACGCGGCGCACCCGCCCGCGGGGTGGGACCGGCGGGCGGGTGCTTTTCAGGGAAGGAGAAGTCATTTGATGGCGAACACCACCTGTAGCTGAGCCTGGAAGGTCAGTTCGCCGGGGGCGATGGGTCCGGCGCCGCCAAAGGCCGCTCGAGCCGCTTCCGCGATGCCCATGACCGGGAAGGCTGGAGAGCCGATGACCTCGCTTACGCTGACCACCTCTCCCAGCTCCACGCCGGCCAGCTCCGCCAGCTCTGCCGCCTTGTCTCGTGCGTTCTCCATAGCCTTCGCCCGGGCCTCTGATTCGGCCTCACTGGCGTCCTCGATGTCGAAGCTCACCCCCCAGATGGTGTTGGCGCCGGCCTCCACCGCCGCATCCAGCACGGCGGCGACGGTGTCCAGGTCCCGGATCGTCACCTGAACCATGTTGGATACCCGGTAGCGGCCCTGTGGCTCGGCCATGGGGAGCGTTTCCTTGCCGGGCATCATCGGAGCGGCCATGTAGGGCTCTCGCTCAAAGTTGATGCTGTAGTTGGATGTCTGAATGTCCTTCTCCTCGATCCCGGCCTTTTGTAGCGCCTCCAGGATGGCCGTCATCTGCTCTCGGTTTTTGGCCGTGGCCTCTTTGACCGTTGGGGCGAACACTTCCACCCCGATCTGTGCTCGCGCTACGTCCGGCTCCACGCGTACTTTGCCATGGCCTACCACGGTGATCGTTCGGGTGGCCCCGCTGGCGGGCGTGGTCTGTGGTTGGGTGAACGCCAGTCCGCCCAGGGCGGCACCTAGCAATGAGATGATCAGGATCGCGATCAGGCTTTTCCTGCGTGACATGGGGACCTCCTCTTGGGGTATAGGTTGGCGCGACGTCAGGTCTGCCTGACGTTCATCTCTTAGACGTCAACGTGTGGGTGAGTGTTCCGATGGGAGGCAAACGGCCGGGTCAGGATCGTTGAAACGGCGAAGCCTCTCGGCTGTGTTGGGCCTTTTCCCTATGGGCTCAATGCACGACGTTGATCGTGACTTCACATGGTGGAGGGTAGTTGCCTGTGTTGTCCACCACGACCAGGCGCAATGTGTAGGCGCCGTCAGGCAGGGGAGAGGTATCCCACATGCCCAGGACGCCATCGGCGGGGCGGTCTTGGCCGGTGATGTAGGCGAACTCCATGGAAGTTCCTGCCGGTCGGAACTCCAGTTTGTAGTATTGCATGTTGGGTGTGTTCGCCGTCCCTACGACCTGGACCACGCCGCTCACCGTCTGGTTTTGTCCCGGAGAGACCAGACGGGCCAGGGGATTGGGGCAGTCAGGGGCCGTCACCGGCGGTTCCGTGGGCTCAGGTGGAGGGGGCAGCGGGCGCAACGTCGGGCGTGGGCGCGGCGTCGGCGGTGGTTGGGTTGGCGTCGGCGATGGAGTGGGCGTGGGCTCTTGCGCATCCAGCGCGGGCAGGACGATCGCCGGCGTGGGGGAGGCGGTTCCCTCCATGAAGGGTTGGACCGCCTCCAATAGCACGTTGCTGATGAAGTAGGTGACGCCCATGACGGTCAGGAGCGCTACGGCGACCCCGAACGCGTTATAGACGCGTTGAAGCGCCGCCTCGCGCTCCAGGGCGAAGACGGCTCGTTTTCGCTCCCTGCGCGCCCGGATCACCACGCGCAGGTACCAGAGCGCGATGAACGCACATGTGACGTATACCCAGGACGCGTTGTCGGCGATGAATTGGAGTAAGACGGTCATGCTGGTCCCGAGCCTTCCGCGGGGATATCCCGTGCTGATGCGTGCGTGCCCGCGGCCTTATGAGGTGGGCAGGCTGTCTAGGCGCGATAGGACGCCCATGATCAGTCGGGTGAGACGAGGCGTAATCGTCTTCCCGGCCTCCAGGACCTCCTCGTGGCTGGCTCCCACCTCGGCGTCAGGATCGTCGATGGCGATGTTGCTGATACCGGAAATACCGAGAACGCGCATGCCTCCATGCCGGGCCACGATCACCTCGGGGACCGTCGACATCCCTACGGCGTCGGCGCCCACCATGCGCAAGAAGCGGATGTCGGCTGGGGTCTCGAACGTGGGGCCGGCCAGCCCTGCGTAGACGCCCTCCTTCAATTCGATATCCAGGTCGGCTGCGACCTGACGGGCGAGCTCTCTCAGCGTCCGATTGTAGGCTTGCGACATATCCAGGAAACGGGGGCCAAGCGATGGGTCGTTCGGGCCGCGCAACGGGCTTAACCCTGCCATCCCGATCAGGTTCAGGTGATCCTTGATCAACATGAGATCACCCGCCCGGAACGTGGTGTTGATGCCCCCAGCGGCGTTGGTCACGATCAGCGTCTGAATCCCCATGATCTGCATCACGCGTATGGGGAATGTGACCTGCTGGAGCGAGTAGCCCTCGTAGTAATGAGCCCTCCCCTGCATGACCATGACGGTCTGGCCTGCCAGCCGGCCGATGACCAGTTGCCCACGATGTCCTTCCACAGTGGACACCGGAAAATGCGGAATCTCCGGATAGGGGATGGTTTGCGCGTCTTCTACGTGATCGGCCAGGCTGCTGAGCCCGGACCCCAACACGATCCCCACTGCTGGTTGGTGTCGTGTCCGAGAGCGGATCACCTGAATGGCTGTCTGGAAGTCTTCGACGGTAAATGTGTGCTCCACTTTTTGCATCCTTGTCCGTGTGATGTGGGTTGAATGGGTATGACTCTCAAGAGGATGGATGGTCGGGTCGCTCTTGGAGAAGGGCGGTATATGCCTGCGTGGTCGAGGGGCTGGCATGCCCCAGCAGTTGCTGGACCTCGCGTATATCGGCGCCCTGATTGAGCATGTGAAGCGCAAAGGAGTGGCGCAGCGTATGCGGTGTCACCTCATCGCTGATGCCGGCCGCACGCACGTAGCGTTTGATGATGAGCCAGAGCCCTTGGCGGGTGAGGCGCTTCCCCCGGTGGTTGACGAACAGCGCTCTCTCCTCGCTGCTCGCGCCGAGGCGTGGACGACCGTTGTGCAGGTATTCCCGCAGGGCCTGCACGGCCATCGCGTTTAATTGGACCACGCGCTCCTGATCTCCCCGGCTTGCGCATCGCACGGTGCCCACCGTCAGGTTCACATCCGTCAGGTCGAGCGAGACCAACTCGGTGACCCGCATCCCCGTGGCGTACAGGAGGACCATCAACGCCCGATCCCGTAGCCCTTTGGCGCTGCGATCCTTGGCTGATTCCGCCAGCAGATGTTCGATCTGTTGGCGGGATAGCGCCTTGGGAGGCTGTTTCTTGACCTTGGGAGAGTCGATCGAGGCCGTGGGATCTTCCGCGATCACGCCGGTTTGCTGGATGAATCGAAAGAAGGACTTGACGGCGGCGACTTTTCGGGCCACGGTCGACGTGGCATACTCTCGATCCTTGAGATGCAGGATGTAATCGATGATGTGAGCCTGGTTTACATCGGACCATCCCGGGTTGGTGGGCAAGCGGCCGGAATTGCTGATGTAGGTGAGGAATTGGGTCAGATCATTGCGGTAGGCGGCGATGGTGTTCGCGGAATAGTTCTTCTCGACGATCAGGTAGTCCAAAAAGGCCTGGACCTGTTGTTCCATGATGATTCTCCTCTGAACTTGCCACCGCGCGAGGCTTGGGGCTTTGTGGGCTGAGATGGTAGGGCTGACATGGACATTCTACCACAGCTTTGCATAAAGCGAAAACACCCTGATACGCAGAGTGGCGCGCCTTTTGTGGGGTGAAAATGAGGGGCAGGGAGAGGAGCATGGCTCATCCGTGGTCGAGGCGAAGGATGGACCAGCGATATCGAGCGGCAGCCATCCACCGCCGCTCGCAGGGCGGGTATGGGGGTCGGCCATCAGGGCCTGGGCTGTGGCCGGGCAGGTCAGAGGCAGTGGATCAACTCGCTCATAGAGCGTGTGTGAGAAATGCCGTTGCTCTTGCTATGAGGACGTCGTCGTCACGCGGGTATCCACGCGGTGCCGCGGCGGAGGGCATATCGCCGTGCGTAGGGCATGGCTTGAGGCACGCGAGAGGCGACCAACGCGTCCCTGACGGCGGCCCGGGCGCGGGACAGCCGGGATTTCACCGTGCCTACCGGGATGTTCAACACCTGTGCGATCTCCGGATAGGAGAGCCCCTCCACATCGGAGAGCACCAGGACTGTGCGCAGCGTGGTGGGGAGCCGATCTATCGCCTGGGCGATGCGCTCGCCCAGCTCTTTGCGAATCACCGCGTGCTCCGGCCCCTCGGTGTGGGTGGGCAGTGAGAGGTCACCATCCAGCGTGGTCGCCATCTCCTCCAGCGAGAGCGCCTGGCGCACCTTTTGCCGGCGCAGGTGGTCATAGCAGGCGTTCGTCACGATGCGGAGCAACCACGCTCGGAAGGAGCCACCGTGGAAGGTGTGTAGGTGGCGGAACGCTTTGAGGAAAGCCTCCTGCGTGATATCGGCAGCGGCCTCGCGATCTCTCACGATGCGCCAGGCCACGTGGTATGCCTGATCCTGATACTTTTCCACGAGCGGGTTGAACGCCGTCACATTGCCTTGTTGCGCGGCTCTCACGAGCATCTCCTCGTCCATCGGTCCTCCTCCTTCGGGGAAGTGGGCGTTTACCCACTCCTATCGTAGCACCACATGGTTCGGAGGGTCGGATCGAAATCGGACCGAATTCGGACGAGATTTGGGCGGAAACGGGTTTATTCCGTCTCCAGTCGGAAGCCGAAGCCGCGCACGGTGTGGATGAAGCGAGGGTGTCGTCCTTCGTCCCCCAGGCGGGCGCGCAGCCGGCTGATCATGCGGTCGATGGAGCCATCGCATACGGCTCCGCCGGTGTGGGCCCATACCTGCTGGGCGATCTCATCCTTGCTCACCGCACGGCCCTTGGCCCGCCAGAGGAGCAGGAGGAGGGTGAACTGGGTGGGCGACAGGACAGGGGGGGATCCAGGAGGCGGCCATCCACCCATACCTCTCGCCGCTCCGGATCCACCCAAAGGCCGTGTTGGGGAGATGCAGGGGCGGCGACCTGGGTTCTTGTCGCCGCCGGATCGTGGAAGCGGAGCTGTATGTCGGCCAGCTGCAGTACGCAGCCGTCGTCCAGCCAGGCCTCCTGCACTCGCTGGCCATCCAGGAAGACGCCATTCTTGCTGCCCAGATCACGGACCCGGTAACGCCCATCCTCCCAGAGGATCTCCGCGTGTCGCCGTGAGGCGAATGGATCCTGCAGGACGATGTCGTTATCGGGCGCCCGGCCGATTCGAGTACATTCCCGGTCCAGCGTGTAGGTTGTGCCCGCGTCAGGGCCGCTCAGGACGACCAGCCGTCCTCGTCCCGTAAAGCTCATGATCTTCACCCCCAGGCCGCTGGTCGGTGAAGCTTAGCCAAAAGCCTGGCCTTATGTTAGAATCCATCGCTGCTATTAAGAGTGTGTCTGAGAAATGCCGTTGCTTCTGCTATGGGGAGGCCCGGAGGGACTTCGCCCCTTCGGAAAAAGCCCTTCTTACGCCTTCGACCTGCCTCGCCTCGGCTTAGATCCCTGCGGAAGGGGCCGAGAAAGGCAGGTGCAGGCCGGAAAAGTGGGATTTCTGTGGAGGGGACCTCCCCTCCACACCTCCCCCTGTGGAGCTGATAGCTGAGGGAGCCCCTCAGACGTCTTATCGGTTAAACTCTCAGACACGCTCTAAGATTGTATCCGGATCGTTGCCATGTGCCAAGCGGCTCTCTGTGGTGTTACAGGCTGTGGCCGATCCCGGAATCAGCCTCTTTGAGGGGCATCGTGCGGGCAGATGAACTGATCGGGCGCACCGTAGGCCGCTATCGGATCGAGAAGACGTTGGGTGTGGGCGGCGTTGCTGTGGTTTACGTCGCCTGGGACATGGCCCTCCACCGCCCGGTTGCCCTCAAGGTGTTGCTGCCCCATCCTTCTCTACCTCCCTCCGTTGTGGAGCGATTCCGCCTGGAGGCCATAACCGCTGCCCGGTTGGATCACCCTGGCATCGTGCCCATCTACGATGTGGGCGAGGACCAGGGGCTGGTTTACATCGCGATGAAGTGGATCCAGGGCGAGACGCTGGCCGACGTGCTGGCTCGAGCCGGACGGTTATATGAGGGGGACGCGATACGGTTGGTGGCGCAGGTGGCCGAGGCGCTGGACTATGCCCACCGACAAGGCGTGATCCATCGAGATGTGAAGCCGGCGAACATCCTGTTGGCCCGGGAAGAGGACAGCGCCACCGACGCGGGCGTGTGTGCTTATCTCACCGATTTTGGGGTCGCCCGGGCGCTGGATGCACCTGACCTGACCCAGGCAGGCTTTACTGTGGGCACGCCCGCGTACATGTCACCGGAGCAGGCGGCGGGGAAGCGTGCCCTGGATGGGCGTAGCGACTTATACAGCCTGGGAGCTGTGCTCTATCACTGCCTGGCCGGGCGCCCCCCCTTCACCGGCGGGACACCTCATATCCTCTACGCGCACGTGTATGAGGCCCCGCCTCCGCTCCCCGCCGATGTGTCGCCGGAGATCGCTGCCATCGTCGATCGGGCGCTGGCGAAGGATCCGGACCAGCGGTTCCAGACCGGGGAGCAGATGGCGGCCGCCCTGCGATCCCTGCCAGCCCCACCTTCCCGGCAGGGACTCTCCCCTGTTTCCTGGCCTGCGGGCCCGCCGGGTGATGCGGCGGCGGGGGCGGAACGAAAGGGGCGGTGGCGAGGAGTGCGCCGGCTTGCCTTGGTTGGCGTTCTGCTGTTGATGCTCTCGGCACTGGTCGTTGGCGGTTGGGCGGCGGTTTCCCGCGCGCGTCGAGAGGGCTCGACGCCGACGCCGACGGCGACCTCGCCCGTGGCGGCGATGGGGTACGCCCGCCGATTCACTCCTCCCCCCACGCCGACCCCCTTGCCGACGCCCACGGCTACATCGACGCCGACGGCCACACCCCAGCCGACTCCAACCCCTTCGCCCACACCGGTGCCGACGCCACGTCCCGTGGTGGTGCCTCCTTCGCCCACGCCTACGCCGATGCCCACCCCCGTCAACGTCTGCCCCATTGCGCCGCATATCGCTTTTATGGAGTGGTTATCCGTTCCCGAGCAGGCGGAGCAGATCGGATGTCCGACAACGGGGGCTGTGATCACCTCGGCTGTCTTTCAGCGCTTTGAGTATGGGCAGATGATCTGGCGAGAAGATCGCCGCCTGATCTACGTGCGCTACGATGATGGCGGCTGGGAGGTGGTGGAAGATACATGGCAGGAGGGAGACGCTCCTGTTGATCCGAACCTCACCCCTCCTCCCGGGCTTCGGCAGCCGGAACGACGTCTGGGAAAGGCATGGCGAACGTATCCCTATATCCGAGAGCGCTTGGGATGGGCCACCTCCGAGGAGATCTCCTTTGAGGGGGTATTCCAGTCCTTCGAACACGGCGAGTTGATCGCGCAGCCGCCGGATCGCGTGTACGTCTTTCTGGAGGATTTGCGTCTGCGCCTCCTCTCATCGGAGGAGGGTACATCGCCGTAATCGGGCTTGAAAGAGAAGGCCCCGATCATGGCGACCTTCGATTGCGATGAGAGGCTTGGGAGGGTGGGGCTCCATCTGCCAGGCAGCGATGTAGGGCCATGCACTCGGGGCTGTAATTCATGTTGATGGGGGCAACTCACAATGCACTCACAGCAAGCCCCCCGTTTCCTCCGCCTCGTTTGACCGGGGCGCCTTTTGTGGTTATAATCCCCGCAAATCGCATAATGAGGAAAGAGAAGCACCTTCGGGGCAGGGTGAGCCTCGTTTCGGCGGGGCAATTCCCGACCGGCGGTATGGCCTGGACTATCAGGCCGAGCCCGCGACCCGCGTGAGCGGTGGATCCGGTGAGAGGCCGGAGCCGACGGTATAGTCCGGATGGGAGAAGGTGACGGATCGCTTTGTGATCACGCGCGGTTGGTCCGCAAGTCCCGGAGGTCTTTATGGCTTCCGGGCTTTTTTTGTGGCTTGAAGATGGGGAGGGGATCGGTGGCTGTAGGAACGAGAAGACAGACGTGGGGACGACGGCTCGCTGCGGCGGGGCGGCCGGATCTCCGGCGATGGATCATACGCAACGCGGAGACGCTGCTGGTTCCTGTCGTGTTGATCGTCTTCCTGGTCGTGTGGGACCTGATCGTCCGGGTGCGGGGGTATCCGGCGTTTATCCTGCCCTCGCCGGCCAGGGTGTGGGCCAAGTTCCTGATCGTGGCCTCAGACGGCACGCTGTGGCGACATGCCCAGATCACGTTGCTGGAGATCGCAGGCGGTCTGGGCATCGGCGTGCCGCTGGCCTTGCTCATCGGATATGGGCTGGCCAAGTCCTCCTTCCTCGAGCGGTTGCTCGCCCCTTATATCGTCGCCTCACAGGCGGTTCCGGTGGTCACCATCGCCCCTTTGGTGTTGATCTGGTTTGGCTTTGGCGCGCTGTCCAAGGTGTTGATCTGTGCTCTGACCGTCTTCTTCCCCATGCTGGTGAATACGATCATCGGCATCCGGTCCGTTGACCCGGATCTGGTGGCGCTGATGCGGTCACTGCGGGCAACGCGCTGGCAGACCTTCGTGCTGTTGGAGGTTCCGGCGGCCTTGCCCGTTCTGTTCGGGGGGCTGAAGGTCTCCGTGACCCTGGCTGTGATCGGCGCCGTCGTCGGCGAGTTCGTGGGAGCGGATCGGGGCCTGGGATTCCTGTTGAACCTGGCCCGGGGGATATTGGACACCCCATTGCTCTTCGTCGCCCTGTTCACGTTGGTTCTGATCGCCCTGGCCTTGTATCTGGCGGTGAGCTTGCTGGAGGCACGGTTGCTGCGGTGGCGGCAGGAGGAGTGATGGGCGCCGATGGGATAGGCTGAGAGACCAAACATCAGGAGGTTGTGGATGTCCTTTCGTAGGTTGCTTTTATGGATGGCGGTGCTATTGACCCTCGCCGGGTGTGTCCCACCGATGATGTCGACGCCTCAGCTGGCGGAGACGGGTGTCGGCGCATCGCCTCCGCCTCTGGAGAAGCTGACGCTCGGATTGGGATATATCCCCAGCGTGCAGTTCGCTCCCTTCTACGTGGCCCAGGCAAAGGGCTACTTCCGGGAGGAGGGATTGGATGTCACATTCCGGCACGGTTTTGAGACCGATTTCATCAAGTTGGTGGGGACCGATGAGTTGCACTTCGCCGTCGCCAGCGGGGAGGAGGTGATCCTGGCGCGAGCGCAGGGGTTGCCGGTGGTGTACGTCATGACCTGGTACAACCAATTCCCAGTGGTCGTATTCGCGTTGAAGGAAGCGGGGATCGACTCGCCGAAGGCGTTGGAGGGACGCCGGGTGGGGATCCCAGGGTTGTTCGGGGCCAGCTTTGTGGCGTGGAAGGCCTTGGTTTACGCGGGCGGCATCGACGAATCGAAGGTGACGCTGGAGAGCATCGGCTTTACCCAGGCGGAGGCGGTGAGTCAGGGCCGGGTGGATGCGGCGATCGATTACGCCGTCAACGGGCCGGTGCAATTACGCCTGGCCGGGCGAGAGGTCAGCGTGATTCAGGTGTCGGATTACGTCGATCTGCCGTCCAATGGCCTGGTGACCAATGAGAGGACGATCGCCGAGCGGCCGGATTTGGTTCAGCGGGTGGTGCGGGCGACATTGCGAGGCCTTCAGTACACGCTATCCCATCCCGATGAGGCGTTCGCCATCTCCGTTGAGGCCGTGCCGGAGGCGGGCGGCGAGAACGAGCAAGTCAATCGGGCGATCTTCGACACCGTTTTGGAGGAGTGGCGCCCTCCTGAGGGGACCCCGTTGGGATGGACGGATCCTGAGCGATGGGAACAGGCGGCTCGGTTCATGCGGGAGATGGGGTTGATCGATGTGGATGTGGACACGAGCGTCCTGTTCACCAACCGGTTTGTGGAGTCACCGTAGATCGTGAGTGAGCGAACTGCTGTGGTCGAGGGTGTGCGCCCGACGACGCCGCACGATCACGTGTTGTCGGCGGAGGGGGTGACCAAAGTCTTTCATAGCGCCCAGGGGCGTGTGCTGGCGCTGGACGACGTCTCCCTGCGGGTGGGGGCGGGGGAGTTCGTGTGCGTCGTCGGGGCATCGGGATGCGGCAAGTCGACGCTCTTGCGCGTGCTGGGGGGGCTGATCCCCCCCACGCGAGGGCGCGTCCTGTTGGGGGGAGAGCCGGTGATCGCCCCTCGCCGTCGCATCGGCTTCGTCTTCCAGCGAACCAACCTCATGCCGTGGCGCACGGTGCTGCGCAATGTGATGCTGCCGTTGGAGATCGCCGGCGTCTCCCGGGAGGAGGCGGTGGCTCGGGCCCGGGCGTTGATCGGGCTGGTCGGGCTGGAGGGGTACGAGCAGGTGTATCCGCATCAGCTCTCCGGCGGCATGCAGCAGCGGGTGGTCCTGGCGCGGGCGTTGATCCACAATCCGGCGCTGCTGCTGCTGGATGAGCCGTTTGGGGCGTTGGACGCGCTCACTCGAGAGCGTATGAACCTGGAGCTGTTGCGCATCTGGGATCTACGACGTCCGACGGTGATCCTGGTGACGCACAGCATCGCGGAGGCTGTCTTCCTGGCCGATCGTGTGTTGGTCATGCAGGGCCCACCGGGGCATATCTCCCATGAGATCACGGTCGATCTCGGGCGGCCTCGCACACTGCAGATGATGTACGGAGAGCGGTTCGCCGCTCTGGCGAGGCAGGTGCGGCAGGCGATCGGCCCGCTGGCGGATAATGGCGGGTGGGGGGAGGACATCCACCGTGGAGGTGCGGAATAGGCGACGGAATGGATGATGGGTTTATGCGCCGGGCCCTGCGCCTGGCTGAGCGTGGCCGGGGACGCACCAGTCCCAACCCCATGGTGGGGGCTGTCCTGGTCCGGAATGGCCGGGTCGTGGGAGAGGGGTTTCATCCCCGTGCAGGCGAGCCGCATGCCGAGATCATGGCTTTGCGACAGGCTGGGGAGGCTGCTCGGGGGGCGACGCTTTACGTTACCCTGGAGCCGTGCTGTCACTTCGGCCGGACGCCCCCCTGCACCCAGGCGATCATCGCCGCTGGGGTGGCTGAGGTGCATATGGCGATGTTGGACCCCAATCCCCGGGTGGCCGGGCAGGGGCGCGCCGAGTTGGAGGCGGCCGGCATTCGCACCTTCGTCGGCGAGTTGGAGGCGGAGGCGCGTGCTCTCAACGAGGTGTTCATCCATTGGATCACGACGGGGCGTCCTTTCGTCCTCGTTAAGTTCGCCATGAGCCTGGATGGCAAGATCGCCACGCGCACGGGTGACTCGCGCTGGATTACCGGACCGGAGGCCAGGAGACGAGGACATCAGTTCCGTGATCAGGCTGATGCGATCCTGGTGGGGGTGAACACCGTCATCGCGGACAATCCACAACTGACGACGCGGTTGGACGGAGCCGACGTTCATCATCCCCTGCGGGTGATCCTGGATAGCCGCGGGCGCATCCCTTTGATCGCTCGGGTGTTGGATCCGGCCTTGCCCGGCCGGACTATGGTGGCGACGACCGAGGCGATGTCTCTGGAGCGGCATCGGGCTCTCGCCTCTCGAGGAGCCCGGGTATCGGTCTTGCCTTCACGAAATGGACGCGTGAGCTTGCCGGACCTGTTGGAGCGGTTGGGGCAGGAGGAGATCACCAGCGTGCTGGTGGAGGGGGGTGAGACGGTCATAGGGGCCTTCTTTGCTCATCGGCTGGTCGACAAAGTGGCGGCCTTCATCGCCCCCATGATCATCGGCGGGCGGGAGGCGCCTACGCCGGTCGGCGATCTAGGTGTGGAGCGGATCTCCCAGGCTCTTCGCCTGGAGCGGGTGCAGGTGGAGCGAGTTGGCTCTGATCTGCTCATCACCGGCTACCCGTCCTGGCAGGAGGCGTAGATGTTTAGCGGTATCGTAGAGGAGATGGGGACGGTGCGTCGCATGAGGCGGCGTGGGAGGTCGGCGACGCTGGAGGTGGCTGCCCGGCAGGTGTTGCAGGGGACGCGGGTGGGCGATAGCATCGCCATCAACGGCGTCTGCCTGACGGTCACGATCCTGGAGCCGGGATGGTTCGCTGTGGATCTGACGCCGGAGACCTTACGACGCACCAACCTGGGGGCGCTGCGCCCGGGGAGTCCCGTCAACCTGGAGCGCAGCCTGTGCGTGGGAGATCGCATTGGGGGGCATTTCGTGCAGGGGCATGTGGATGGCGTTGGTCGGGTGGTAGCTCTTGTGCCGGAGGGGGAAGCGGTCCTCGTGCGCTTCCACGCGCCGTCCTCGGTGACACGGTACCTCGTCCCCAAGGGGTTTATCGCCGTGGACGGGGTCAGCCTGACGGTGGTGGAGCGGTGGGCCGAGGGCTTTACGGTTTCCCTGATCCCTCATACGATGGCCCATACCCTGGCGGGGCGTTACCAGATCGGCGATGAGGTGAATCTGGAGGTGGATGTTTTGGGCAAATATGTGGAGCGATTCCTGTTGGAGCGAGAGGGGGAAGGGGTGGGTTACGAGTTCTTGGTTCGGTATGGATTTGCGCGTTAGAGGTTATTAGAGGGCGATAGCCTCGGGGAAGCCCCTCCGCACCTCCCCTACAAAGCGGACTGTTGTCCGCTTCGAGCACGTATGGGCAGGTGCAAAGACTCGAGATATAGCCCTTCAAAGGGACTGCCTCTATGGAGAGGCCCGGAGGGGCGAAGCCCCTCCGGAAAAAGCCTGTCTCCCGCCTTTGACCTGCCCGGCCTCGGCCTGGGTCCTTCGGAAAGGGCCGAGAGGGGCAGGTGCAGGCCGGGAAAGGGGGAGGTGGTGGCTGAGGGAGACCCTCAGCCACCTTACCGGTGAATGTTCAGAACGTTCTAAGGGGGGATATGGCGCTGGCGACGATCGAGCAGGCGTTAGAGGAGCTGCGGGCGGGACGGATGATCATCGTCGTGGATGACGAAGGCCGGGAGAACGAGGGCGATCTGGTGATGGCGGCGGAGAAGGTCTCGCCCGAGGCCGTCAATTTCATGGCCGCTCACGGGCGTGGATTGATCTGTGTGGCGTTGACGGGGGATCGCCTGGACGCTTTGCGAATCCCCATGATGGTCCCGTCGGATGGGAACACCTCACGCTTCCAGACGGCCTTTACCGTCTCTGTGGACGCCAGACATGGCATCACGACGGGGATCTCCGCACCTGATCGGGCGATTACGATTCGCGCCCTGGTCGACCCGGCGACCCGGCCGGAGGATCTGGTGATGCCCGGACATGTCTTCCCTCTGCGGGCGCGAGAGGGAGGCGTGTTGGAGCGGGCCGGGCACACCGAGGCGGCGGTGGACTTGGCGCGGCTGGCGGGATTGCGGCCGGCCGGCGTGATCTGCGAGATCCTGGCGGAGGATGGGAGCATGGCCCGGATGCCGGATCTGGAGGCCTTCGCCGCTGCTCATCGCTTGAAGATCGTTCGTGTCGCCGATTTGATCGCTTATCGTCGCCAGCACGAGAGGTGGGTTCGGCGTGTGGCCCAGGCGCATTTGCCCACCCGGCATGGGACGTTCGCCATCCTGGCCTACGAGGAGGCCGCCACCGGCGCGTGTCACCTTGCTCTGGTGATGGGGGAGGTGGATGACGACCGCCCCGTGTTGGTGCGAGTGCACTCCGAGTGTCTCACGGGGGAGGTCTTCGGCTCCCAACGGTGCGACTGCGGTCCCCAGCTCGACCTGGCGATGCAGCGGATCGGCGCGGAGGGACGCGGGGTTGTGCTTTACCTGCGCCAGGAAGGGCGTGGGATCGGCTTGTGCAACAAGCTCCACGCGTATGCCCTGCAGGAACAGGGGATGGACACCGTGGAGGCGAACGAGCAGTTGGGCTTCCCTCCTGACTTGCGGGACTATAGCGTCGGCGCTCAGATCCTGCTCGATCTCGGGGTGCGAGAGCTTCGGCTGCTGACGAACAATCCTCGCAAGGTGGCGGGGCTGGCGGAGTACGGACTGCATGTGGTGGAGCGGATTCCATTGGTGGTGCAGCCGACGCCGGAGAATCGATTTTATCTGCGGACTAAGCGGGAGAAGCTGGGGCATCTCCTGGAAACATTCTGAAAGTTCCGATGGGAGGAATCGATATGGGGCAGGTCTGTGAGGGGACGCTGCTTGGGCAGGGATTGCGGTTCGCCCTGGTCGTGGCTCGTTTCAACGAGTTCATCACCGGCAAGCTATTGGAAGGCGCGCGGGATGCGCTGCGGCGACATGGTGTGGCGGATGAACATGTGGATGTTGCCTGGGCGCCGGGAGCTTTCGAGATCCCGCTGGTGGCCAGGTGGTTGGCGGAGAGCGGCCGCTATGATGCGGTGATCTGCCTGGGGGCGGTGATTCGGGGGGCGACTCCCCACTTCGATTTCGTGGCGGCCGAGGCGGCCAAGGGAGTAGCCTCCGTGGGGCTGAGCACCGGCGTGCCCGTCATTTTGGGTATCCTGACCACGGACACGATCGAACAGGCCATCGAGCGCGCCGGCACCAAGGCCGGGAACAAGGGGTTCCACGCGGCCATGGCCGCTATCGAGATGGCGAACTTACGGCGGGAGATCGCGGCGTGAGAGGGGCGTTGGGGGATTACACGAGGCCGTGGCGCCCTTGATGCCCGTTGCTACGGGGGCAGAAATGTCCGGTCGGATCGATGGGTTCGCCGCACAACGGGCAGATGGGGCGTCCGGCGGCGACCACCTCGGCGGCATGCCGGCTCAGCGCCCGCGCCTGGGCCTTGCTCATCCAGAAGCGAGCGGTCATGGGCGATCGTATCTCGGCCTCCTCCTCGGGAAGCAGTTCCTCCACGATGACGACCACCTGCTCGTGGTTCTCCTCGTATCCCAGTCCCATTTGCCCGATGCGGAACTCGGGATCGACGGGCTCGTGTAGCGTCAGATCAATCTGTTCCTCGGGCTCGTCCGCTTCTTTCTCCCCGAGCTGCTCTAGCAGCTGGTCGATGGCGCTTGCCAGGGCGGCTGCCTGCTCCTTCTCCATGATCATCGTTAACAGCGTCAGCCCCTGGCTGGCCTGCAGGAAGAACGTGCGCTGCCCGGGCGGGCCTATGGTCTCCACGGTGATGTGGCTCACGGGATTGAAATCATATGTCAGCTCAGCCATACGTCCCCTTGCCTCAAATCGCCCTCTGCTTTCCTCTTGACTCACTTGCTCGTTCTGACTCGCCAGCGTCCTCTTCCACCATCTCACGTTTCCGTGCGGTGCTATCTCCGATCCCATTGTACTCGAAAAGCCGGGTGGGGACAAAGCGGCGCCCGAAAGCCTGATCCACCGTTCAATCGTTGCCTGTGCGGGACGCCGCACGATGTGGGGCTACCCCCGGACGTGTGGAGCCCCCAGCCTGCTGTACGCCAGCGCCCCTACGGCGGCCAGCAGGGCGGGGATGGCGAGCGAGGAGAGCGCCAGGGTCAGCCCCCAGTGATCGGCCAGGTAGCCGGTGACCCATGCCCCGATGCCGCCCACCAGCCATCCAGTGCCCAGCACCAGCCCGGAGGCCACGGCGGGCATGTGGGGCCAGGATTCATTGCCCATGACCAGGTTGATAGGGAAGGGCATGCCGCTGAGGATGCCGAAGATGGCCACCAGGGGCAGCGTCATCCAGGGAGGCACGTGCAGAAGCAGCAGGAGCACAGGGGGCATGGCCAGGAAGGCGATCATCTCCGTCTGCCAGCGGCCGATGCGATCGGCCAGCATCCCCCCGACGATAGATCCTCCGCCCAGGCTGAACAGCATCACGGAGAGCGACGCGCTGCCGACGAAGATCGCCTCGCCGCGGCTCTGATACAGGAGGGGGAGGTAGGTGGTGAAGCTGCGGTGCAGATACGCGTGCATCATGGCGATGATCATGGCCAGGATCAGTCCTCCCAGGCGCCCGTTGCGGGCGACGGCGCGCCGACGTGCGGATTCCTCGGCATCGACCCCGCCGCGGGGCAGCCAGCGGAACAGGAGGATCCCCATACCCACGCCGATGGGGATCAGGATCGCCGTGCCGCGCAGCCCTGCGCTGGCGATGACGGCCGTGATGAGGAGCGGGGAGAACGCAGCCCCCAGGTTGCCGCCAACGGAGAAGAGGGACATGGCGGTACCGCGCCGGGTGTGGCTGGCTGCGGAGGTGGCGGCTGCGCCCACCGGATGGAAGATGGCCGAGCCTAAGGAGCCCAGGGTGACCATCACAGCCAGCGCTGCGTAGCCTTTCGTGAACCCCACCAGCCCCATGATGATGCCGATCCAGATCAGGCTGAGCGCTCCCCAGAATCGGTTGTCATGTCGATCTGCCAGGTAGCCCATCAGCGGCTGTGGGATCGTGCCGCTGGCCCCGGACAGGAGAGAGAGAAGCCCGATTTGTGAATAGGTCAATCCCAGGGTGGAGACCAGGATCGGGTAGATGGCCGGCAGATAGTTGTTGCATAGCTCTAACGTGAAGTGTCCCAGGGCGGCCGCGCTTAAAGCCGGGTTGATGGCCGGCCGGGAGAACCGGAAGGGAAGGATACGAGGGAGATGCATGGGATGACACCGTTACCTCTGCGTTGGATTTCGGCTATTGTAACCTCGCCTCGCACTCTTGTAAAATAGCCATCTCGTTATGGTGGTGTATCTTTTCCTGCTTTTGGCCTGCTGTTTTTGGGGGGCTATCCCGCTTTGACAGCGGCCATGCCCTCTTTTATACTCTGCACTGCAGTGCACTTCCACCGCCTACCTGTAGGCAGGGACGATTCATGAATCGCCCCTGCCCCGGCAACACCCATGAGGGAGACTGCCGGGCTTGGCGCCTCTGTGGTTCTTATGATCTTTTCAGATGCACTCTGATATGCCCAATATGTGGGATATGTTTTTGTGTAGAACACAAGATGTGGGTTGAAAGACCTACACACCCCCACGGTTCGACGCAGGGCTTCCGCTGATGACGAAGGCTCTCCCAAGCGATGATGGCAAGGAGGAAACGATGGCGATCAAGGTTACCTGGTACAGTCATGCTGCCTTCCTGATCGAAACCAACGGCGTCAAACTGCTCATAGACCCCTTCTTCACGGGAAACCCGCTGGCACCGGTGAGCGCTGACGAGGTGGAGGCCGATTACATCCTCGTCTCCCATGGTCATGGTGATCATGTGGGGGATACTGTGGCGATCGCCAAGCGGACCGGGGCGACGGTGATCTCCAATTTCGAAATTCAGAACTGGCTAGTCGCCCAGGGAGTGCAGAATGCTCACCCACAGCACATCGGGGGAGGATATGACTACCCGTGGGGGCGGGTCAAACTAACCATCGCTCAACATGGCTCTGCGCTCCCCGATGGATCTTACGGCGGCAACCCGGCCGGGTTCCTGCTCTACATCGAGGGCAAGAAGATCTACCACGCCTGCGATACCGGCCTGTTCTACGACATGAAGCTCATCGGCGAGGAGGGGATCGATCTGGCGATCCTGCCCATCGGAGACAACTTCACCATGGGGCCCGACGATGCGCTGCGGGCGGTGAAGCTCATCGAGCCCGGGCTGGTCGTTCCGATCCATTACGACACCTTCGATGTCATCCGCCAGGATCCGTATGCCTGGGCGAAGCGCGTGGAGGAGGAGACTTCGGCCCGGGTGCGGGTGATGAAGCCGGGGGAGACGCTGGAGCTGTAGGAGCGGGAAATCGATAGGCGGATATGCCCGGGCGGGTTCATCCTCAGTGATGATGCCCGCCCGGCTTTCTCCGTGGGGCTCTGCGCTTGATGGATCTCACCCGGGTTTGTGGGCCAGCATCACCAATCGTCGGGCGGTGTGGTCATATGGGCCACCCTCCAGGCTCCCGTATGCCTGGATCTTGACGAACCCGACATCGTTTAGCAGCTTGCCCAGCTCGGCCGCTGAATACAGCCGAAGGCCCAGCCGGAATTCCTCTCGCCGGCTTCCACGGATGGCGATCCAACGATTCTCGAGCCAGCTCCAGTCCCGGGTGATGGTGCGTTCCTCCAGGAAGAGCGTGCCATCTTCTTCCTCATGCCAGTCCCGCTCTCGGAAGACGCGCGCGAGTACCTCTTTCCCCATCATGTCCATGAGCAGCCGCCCGCCGGGCTTGAGGGAGGCGAAGAAGTTCTCGGCCACCCGGCGATCCTCGGCAGGATCCTCGAAGTAGCCGAAGGAGGTGAACAGGTTGATGATGGCGTCAAACGCCCCTGGCCGACGGAAATCTCGCATGTCCGCCTCGATCCACTCGACCTGCACGTTGGCCTCCTGTGAGCGTCGGCGGGCCTCGTCCAGGTAGGCGGCCGTGCGGTCGACGCCGGTGACCTGGAATCCACGGCGGGCTAACTCCAGGGCATGTCGCCCGGGACCGCAGGGGAGGTCCAGGATGGATGCCCCCTCTGGGACCCCCAGCAATCTCAAGGCGGCCTCCACCTCGGCCGGGGCTGTCTCCCAGCGTCGCCGGTGGAACATCCGATCTCGCGTCTTCTCCCAGAATCGGTCGTCATCATGCCATCGGGTCATGGGGGTGCCTCCTGGATCGTCTTCACGCCTGGAGCGGGACGGTCGTAGCTGAGTGATGGGATGCTTTGCATGGCAGAATACCACAAATATCACGCTTTAGGTAACGACTATCTGGTGATCGATCCGGTGACCTGTGATGTGCTCCTGACACCTGATGCCGTGCGGACGATTTGCGATCGCCACCGTGGAATCGGGGCTGATGGTGTGTTGTATGGGCCTGTGCCTGGTGAGCGGGAGTGGACTCTACGGATCTACAACGCCGATGGCAGCGAGGCGGAGAAGAGCGGTAACGGGGTGCGGATCTTCGCTCGGTACCTGTTGGAGGCAGGCTACGTCGCCACGGAGCGGTTCACGATCGCCACGTCGGGGGGAGAGGTGGAGGTGCATCTGGAGGCCGCCGATGGGAGCGTGAGCACGGTGGACATGGGGCGGCTGACGTTCTGGAGCGAGGAGATCCCCGTGTCCGGGCCGCCTCGTGAGGTGCTGCGGGAGCGGGTCACCGTGGCCGACCGGGAGCTCGAGTTCTCCGCCGTTTCCATCGGCAACCCGCACTGCGTCATCATCCTGGACGAAGTGGACTGGCGGGTGGCTCGTACGTACGGCCCTTTGTTGGAGGCGCATCCCCTGTTCCCGAATCGGACGAACGTCCAGTTCGTGCGCGTGCTGGATCGGAGGAACATCCGCATCGAGATCTGGGAACGGGGGTCGGGATACACGCTGGCCTCGGGCAGCAGCAGTTGTGCGGCGGCGGGCGTGGTCCATCGGTTGGGTAGCTGTGATCATGAGGTTACCGTGCATATGCCTGGTGGGGCGCTGGATGTTCGCATAGCCAATGACGGCCGGGTATGGCTGCGCGGCCCGGTGAACAGCATTGGCCGAGGGGAATTCTCGCAGGAGTTTAAACGTATCCTTCGCCTACCTGTGGGCCGGGGCGATTCATGAATCACCTCTGCCCCGGCAACGCCCATGAGGGAGACTACCTCCCTCGGTATAGCTTCCTGTTTCTTCTTTCGATAATGGAATCTATCGTTGTCTGGGGGAGCAACTCAAGAAGAGCGGCGAAGCCAGACATGTACCCCACCTGATATCTCCTTTTCGGCTTTGGGCTGGTAAGCGCCTTATAAACGACTTTGGCCACCTCTGAGGGCTCGGTTCGCTTTTTATCGAACTCTCTCAGATCCCTTTGGGTTTTTTCCAACGCCCTCGCGTACAGCTCATATCTTTCCCTGGGCCAATTTTGTACATCCTCGGCTAGGGTGCGATATGTCCTTTGGGGAGAGTCGGTTTTTATGCCCCCGCAGCGGATTAGGATGCTTGGGATGTTCCAGGGCATGAGCTCGATTTGGAGGGTTCTGGCGATGAAGTTGACCGCAAAATCGCAGGCATGGATGTCCGTTAAGTAGGGGCTTGGCAGTAGTGCCGGTGTGGCTATCCAGAGCACGCGTCCCTTGGCCTCGCGAAGCAGCGGTAGGAAGGATTGTAACAAGGCGACCGGTCCGAGGACGCGAGCTTGTAGTTCCGTGTGGAATCTGTCCAAATCCAGTAGTTCGATGGGGGCGATGCTTCCACCCCCGGCGTTATTGATCAACCCGTACAATCCCTCAAGCTCTCGATGTCTCAACTCCTCTTCGACAAACGCCCGGACTTTCTGGATATGGTCCAAGTTTGTCAAATCGAGAGGATAGGTTGGGATCAGGTTGGGTCTTCGCAGCTCTTCTCCACATCTTCGCTCTTTCTGACGGTTGCAAATACCGTGAAATCGTTTGCCGACAGATGGGTTGCGATGGCGCGGCCTATGCCCGAAGAGCAGCCGGTGACCAATACAGCCTTTTGGGCGTAGCTGTTTCGTTGGGTTTTCCTTGCAAAGTGCAATGGGTTTACCTCCTTCTTTTTGATCCTCACTCGTACGCCAGAGCCTCTCGCACGCTGACCTGCGCCGCGCGCAGGGCTGGCCAAAGGCTTGCCAGCGCCGAAAGCGTGGTCACGATCAGCAGCCAAAGCGTTACT